>JBFJQO010000091.1:0-8625 GCA_041616535.1 Woeseiaceae bacterium
ATGTTGGTCGACTTGCCGACGCCCTCGATGCCCTCGAACGTGATGAACATGCCGCGGTCCATGTCAGCGCCCTCCCCTGCGATTCTGCCGCAGCCGCTTCAGGTACTCCGCGACCGCTGCCTCGTGCTCGGCCCGGGTGGCTGAGAACTTGTGGCTGCCGTCGCCGAGTCCGGTCGCCACGAAATAGAGTTCCGGCCCGTCGGCCGGGTGCAGGACCGCGTTAATGGCCGCGCGCCCCGGCATGGCGATTGGTGTCGGCGGCAATCCGTGCCGCGTGTAAGTGTTGTAGGGCGTGTCGGTTCGCAGGTCCTTGCGCGTCAGGTTGCCGTTGAAGCCCGCGCCAATGCCGTAGATCACGGTCGGATCGGTCTGCAGGCGCATGCGTTTCTCGAGGCGACGCGCGAACACGCCCGCAATGCGGGGGCGCTCATCGGCGCGCGCCGTTTCCTTCTCGACGATCGACGCGAGGACCAGGGCTTCGTACGGCGTCGACACGGGTGTCGCTTCGCCACGGGCGCGCCACTCCTCGTCGAGCACGGATTGCATTAGTCCGTAGGCCTGCGTCAGCACGGCACGGTCCGTCGTGTCGCGCGGAAAATGATAGGTCTCGGGCAGGAACAGGCCTTCGGGATGCGTGACCGTCGCGCCGAGTTCCTGCAACAGCACGGGCCAGTCCTCGTCCGTCATCGTCGCAACGATGGCCTCGTTAGCCTGTAGCGCGGCCAGCAGGTCGCGGTGATTCCACCCTTCGACGATCGTGAACGAATACAACATCACGCCGCCGCTGGCGAATTGCCGCAGCAACTCGGCAGCCGTGGTGCCGGGCGCAATGCGATACTCACCCGCTTGCACGATGACCGGTTCGCGGCTGAAACGTGCGTACACGCGAAACCAGGTGTCGGTTTCGACGATGCCGTCGTCGGCGAGCCGACGGGCGACACCGCGGAACGGGGTACCGGGCTGGATTACGAAGGTCGTGCCCTCGTCCGGTACCGCCACCGGCGAGTCGAGAAACGACGCCACGTTCCAGGCCAGAACGCCGGCGACCGCGCCAAGCACCACGGCCGCGGCAACGCTGGCAAGCGCTAGCTTCCTCATGAGCGGCACTCCGCGATACCGGCCGACCCAAGGACTTTGATGACGTCACGCGTGACGCTGCCCACGGGCCATGCCGTGTCGTCGCAGCGGCGCACGGGCAGCACGCCGAACTGGCTGTTGGTGAGAAACACCTCGTCGGCCTTGGCCAGTTCGCGCAGCGGCACTTCGCGTTCGATCGTTGCGCGTCCTTTATCGCGCAGGGATTCGATGAGGTGGCGACGCATGATGCCCTGCACACCGCAGCCTTTCAGCGACGGCGTAACGATATCGTTCTTGCGCACGAGAAACACGTTGCTCATGGTACCGCAGATAAGCTTTCCGTCCGCGTCGAGCGTCAGGCCCTCGAAGGCTCCGGATGCGATGCACTCGGAGCGCGCGAGGACCTGCTCGATGCGGTTCAGGGTTTTCATTCCGGCCGTTACCGAGCCCGTCGCCAGCCGCGTGTCGCAGACGAGCGTATCGACGCCGTCGCGGTATTTCGACGCCGCGGGAGGTGCGGAAGGGAACACGCCGATACGGACTGCGACAGGCGACGGGAACGTGCGGCCGTAGCCGCGTCTCGCGATGCCGCTCGTCGCTATGATCTTGGCGACACAGTAAACCGTATCGACGGCGGTTTCGGACAGGGCCGTGTCGAGCCACACGCGCAGCGCTTCCTCGTCGGGCGGCGCGAACCCGAGGCGTTCGCACCCTGCCGCCAGGCGCTCGACGTGATACCCCCAGAGGCGCGGCGCGCCGTGACGGATCGCGATCGTCTCGAACAAGCCGTCACCGTACTGAAAGCCACGGTCGTCTATCGCGACCGTCGTTTCCCGTTCGCCGTTGTGAAACCACTCGTTCATCCCGATATTGCCCTGAGCATGCCCTCGGCCTTCGCCCGGGTCTCCTCGAGTTCGGCCTGTGGATCGGAGTCTGCGACTATGCCTGCTCCGGCACGCAAGGTCACCCGGTTGCGCTCTCTCACCATCGTCCGGATCAGGATATTCAGGTCGAGGCTGCCGTCGCGATTGAGATAGCCGAACGAACCGGTGTAGGCACCGCGGGGACCGCGCTCCAGTTCGCTGATGATCTCCATGCAGCGCACCTTCGGGCAGCCCGTGATCGTGCCGCCCGGAAACACGGCTGCGATGGCCTGACCGGGCGTCACGCCCCGACGCAGGCGGCCCCGCACGTTCGAGACGATATGGTGGACGTGCGCATAGCTCTCGAGAACCATCATCTCGTTGACTTCGACAGTCCCGGCGTCGCAGACGCGCCCGAGATCGTTGCGCTCGAGATCGATGAGCATGATGTGTTCGGCGCGCTCTTTCGGATGCGCGAACAGTTCGGCCGACAAGTCGCCGTCCGCGGCGACGTCGTCGGAGCGCGGTCGGGTCCCCGCGATCGGGCGCGTCGATGCAACGCCGTCGCGGATTTTCAGGAGGCGTTCGGGTGATGACGAGATGATCTCGATGTCACCCCAACGCGCCATCCCCGCGAACGGGCCGGGATTGGATGCGCACAGTGCCGTGTAGAGGCGAGCCGCATCGATTTCCGAATCGAAGATCGCGGTCCACTGACGCGACAGGTTGGCCTGGTACACGTCGCCCGCCGCGATGTACTCCTTGGCGCGGACGACGGCCTCGACAAACCGCGCCGGGTCCTCCTCGGCAATGTCCGTGACCGCGGGCTGCGCCTCGCCATCCTTCCCGGACATCGTCGCGACGTCGGCGAGGATCGCATCGCGATCGAGGGATGACGGCGTTTCGCCGACCAGGTATGCGCTGCGTTCCTCGTGGTCGTAGATGAGCGCTCCGCGGCAACGTACAGCGAACGCAGCCGGCAATAGCGTGTCGGGCGCAAGCCGCAGCGCCGGCTCGATCTCGGCCGCCAGTTCATAGCCGAGGTAGAGAAACCAGCCGCCCGTAAACGGCAGGTCTTGCGTGGGCGCAGCGGCGCGCTCCGCCCGCCAGCAACGGTCGAGCTCGTCGAGGAAAAGCCCGCCTCGTGCGGCGATGAGTGCCTCGCCGGGCGCGGCAAACAGGATGTCGTATCGGCCCAGTGCACCGCCCGGGGCGGTGCTCTGTAACAGGAACGGATAGCGCGAGGGGTGTTCGCGATGGAGTTGCCGCAGATCGCCGGGACCCGCGATCTCGCGAATGCGCTCAGTCAATTGCGCGCAGAATCAGGCTTCCGTTGGTGCCGCCAAAGCCGAACGAATTGGACAGCGCCGTGCGGACTTTCGCCTCGCGCGCGACGTTCGCCGTGTAGTCGAGGTCGCACTCGGGGTCCTGGTTTTCGAGGTTGATCGTCGGCGGGACGACATGGTCGCGGATCGCAAGCACGCAAAAAATCGCTTCGGCAACACCCGCGGCGCCGAGCAGGTGCCCGGTGGTCGATTTCGTCGAGGAAATCATGACCTTCTTCGCGTGGTCGCCAAGCGCGTTCTTGATGCCATTCGTCTCGCCGATATCGCCGGCCGGCGTCGACGTGCCATGGGTGTTGATGTAGTCGATATCGCCCGGTTCGAGGCCGGCGTCGTGAATCGCGGCAGTCATGCACTTGCGGGCACCCTCGCCGTCCGCAGGCGGCAAGGTGATGTGGTAGGCATCGCTGCTCATGCCGAACCCGATGAGCTCGGCGTAGATCTTCGCACCGCGCGCCTTCGCGTGTTCGTATTCCTCGAGCACGACGGTGCCGGCGCCGTTGCTCATGACGAAGCCGTCGCGATCGACATCGTAGGGGCGGCTCGCGCCCTTCGGGTCGTCGTTGCGCGTGGACATCGCGCGCGCCGAGCAGAAGCCGCCCATGGCGAGCGGCGTGGTCGCGAATTCGGCGCCCCCGGCCAGCATGACATCGGCGTCACCGTGTTCGATGCTGCGAGCGGCAAGCCCGATGCAGTGTGTCGACGTGGCACACGCGGTCACGATCGAGATGTTCGGCCCCGTGATGTGCTGCATGATGCTGACCTGGCCGGACGCCATGTTGATGATGCTGCCCGGAATGAAGAACGGCGATACCTTGCGCGCGCCGCCGTTCAGCATCTTCGTGTGATTGTCTTCGATGGTCTTGATGCCGCCGATGCCGGCACCGAGCGCGACTCCGATGCGGTGACCGTTCTCGTCGTTGATCTCGAGCCCCGAGTCCCGCAATGCGTCGACCGTCGCGCCGACCGCGTAGTGGATGAACGGATCGTTCTTGCGCTGGTCCTTCTTCTCGAGATACGCGTCCACGTCGAAGCCCTGCACGATGCCGGCGATGCGTGTCGGGAATGCGCTCGTGTCGAAATCCTCGATGAGCACGGTGCCCGAATTGCCCTCGCAGACATTTCGCCAGGCTTCGTCAATGGTGCTGCCTACCGGTGAGACGATGCCCATACCGGTAATTACAACGCGCCGCTTAATCAAGAATCTGTCCGTCTGGATGGTGGCAGAACTGCCGTTCGGAACTGAAAAAAGGCGCGGCGCCGTGCGCCGCGCCTTTTCGTTAACCCTCGCTCTGGCGAGCGGTCACGAAGTCGATGGCCTGCTGGACCGTGGTGATCTTCTCGGCCTCTTCGTCCGGAATCTCGGTCTCGAATTCCTCTTCGAGGGCCATCACCAGCTCGACGGTGTCGAGCGAGTCGGCGCCCAGATCATCGACAAAAGAAGCATCGTTCGTCACTTCGTCTTCTTTGACGCCAAGTTGCTCCGCAACAATGCTCTTCACTTGTTCTTCGATACTGCTCATAGTGTCTGCTTCTCCTGGGAAGACTCAAATTCGCGTAGACCGCCGCGCTGCACTACGCCGCAAATCCCGCCCAAATACCCTCTAAGTCCTTGATTTTGCAAGATACTCCCCGGGCGTGGGGGGCCATTGTATGCCAATCGAAACGCCCAATCTACCGGTTTTAGTCCATCACCATGCCGCCGTTGACGTGCAGCGTCTCGCCCGTGATGTAGGCACCCGCCTCCGACGCGAGAAACAGGACGGCATTGGCGATGTCGTCGCCCGCGCCGAGTCGCCCGAGCGGCACCTGCGACAACATCGCGGCCCGGTTCTCCTCGGGCAGGTCTTTAGTCATGTCGGTGTCGATGAAGCCGGGCGCAACGACGTTCACGGTGATGCCGCGCGAGCCGATCTCGCGGGCCATCGACTTCGAGAAACCGACCATGCCCGCTTTCGTCGCGGCGTAGTTGGCCTGTCCCGCGTTGCCCATGACCGCGATGACCGACGCGATGTTGATGATGCGGCCTTTCCTGGCTTTCATCATGCCGCGCAGGCAGGCCTTGGAGACGCGAAAGGTCCCCGTCAGGTTGGTCGCAATCACGTCGTCCCACTCGTCCTGCTTCATGCGCATAAGCAGGTTGTCGCGCGTGATGCCGGCGTTGTTGACAAGGATCGTCGGGCTTCCTTCGTTGGCCTGGACGTCCTTGATGGCGGCGTCGACCGAGTCCTGGTCGGCGACGTCGAGGACCACGCCCCGCCCCTTGCCGTCCAGGGCCGCCGTGATGCCGTCAGCACCGCCCTGGCTGGTCGCGGTGCCGACGACGGTTGCGCCTGCCGCAGCCAGTGCGGCGGCGATCGAGGCGCCGATGCCCCGGGACGCGCCCGTTACCAGGGCGATTTCGCCCTCGAGGGCGGTGGCGCTGAAAAACTGGCTCATGATGGTTCCTCGCTGCAAATGCCGGCCCGTATCGGGTTGCGGCGGATTATATCGACGCCGCCCGCCGGTCTCCACGCCATAGCAGCAGCGCGCCGAGCAGGCCGCCGAGGGCGCCGTAGAGGTGCGCATCGACGATCACGGTGCCTCCCGACGATGATTCCGATCCCGGCAGCGGTCCGACGATCTGCTCCCAGACCAGCTTCGCGGCGACGAACATGGCCAGGATCATGGCTTCACGGTCCCGCGACGCGACGCCCCGGAGCAGGCCGGCGGCAAGCAGCCCGTGCAGCAGGCCCGACAGTCCGACGTACCAGTCGAGCTCGCGGTAGAGAAACCAGAAGCCGGCATCGATGGCCGCGATACTGACGAAGGCGACGTACAGCCAGTGCAGCCCGCCGAACGCGTGCCCGACAAGCCAGGAAACCAGCGCGAGGCCGGCCAGGTTCAGCAGCAGGTGCGACCAGCCGAGATGGACAAAATGTCCGCCGACGAGACGCCACAACTGCCCCGCTTCGAGCGCGTCGCGGTTGTACGCGAGGGCATCGCGCACGCCGTCGCCGCCGAGTTGCAGCACGATGGCCGCGACGGCGAGCACGGCGCTGGCAATCCAGCACTGGCGCAGGTTGGCAAACTCCCGAGCATTGTGTAACCCCATGTTTGGTATACTGACGTTTACACCAAAACAGAGTCAATTCGGCGGTTCGCTGTAGGCGGGCCGCCCGGAGCATCACGAGTGAAGGATTCCAGAAATGTGCCTGCCGCCCCGCCGTCGCGGCAGGCCGGTTTTACGTTGATCGAGATCATGGTCGTCGTGATCATCATCGGCATTCTTGCCGCGATCGTGGCACCCAACGTCATCGGCCGGGTCGACGATGCGCAGATTACGAAGGCCAAGGCCGAGATCGCGAACATCGAGAACGCGATGAAGTTCTACCGGCTCGACAACTTCCAATACCCGACGTCCGAACAGGGGATCGACGCGCTCATCACGAAGCCCAACGACCCGACGATCCGCAACTGGAAGCCCGGCGGCTACCTCGATCGCGTGCCCGTCGATCCGTGGGGGAACCCCTACCAGTACCTGAATCCCGGTAACAACGGCGAGATCGACATCTACACGCTCGGACGCGACGGCCGGCCCGGCGGCGAAGGACTCGACGCCGATATCGGGAACTGGGACCCCGAGTAACCCCCGAGCCGGGGTCGCCCTGCCCTGATGCGCAGATCGTCACACCAGTCCGGCTTCACGCTCGTCGAGATACTCGTCGTGATCGTCATCGTGGCGACCGTGCTCTCGATCGCCCTGCTCGCGGTCGGCATCGTCGGCGAGGACGAGGAGATCGAGACCGAGCGCCGCCGCCTGGCGAGCGTCATCGAGACCGTGCAGGACGAGGCTATGTTGCAGGGTCGCGAATTCGGTATCGAACTCATGTCGTCGGCCTATCGTTTCGTCGAGTTCGACCCGCTGACCCGGCAATGGCAGGAAGTACCGGGCGACGATCTCTATCGATTGCGCGAGCTGCCCGCCGGCCTCGAGTTCGAGCTGTTCATCGACGAGAAACGGATCGAACTCGAAAACGACCCGAAAAAACTCGAGGATCCGGACAAGCCGATGGCATCCAGGGTCGAGCCGTTTGCGCCGCACCTGTTCGTCTTCGCCAGTGGCGAGTCGACGGTGTTCGAGTTGCACCTGTGGCGCCCGCTCACGGACCGCCGCCTGGTCATGCGCGGCGACGTCCTCGGCGAAATCGAATTCGGGGACGACGATGAGAGCTGAGCGCGGCTTTACGCTGATCGAGGTCATGGTGGCGCTTACGATCGTCGCATTCTCGCTGACCGCCGTCGCGGCCAGCATGAACCAGATGATCGACGCGGCGAACACGATGCGCGATCGCACCTATGCGAGCTGGATCGCGCAAAACAAGATCGTCGAGATGCGCCTTGCCAACGTGATCCCCGAGGTCAGCACGACGAGCGGCGAAGTCGAGTATGGCTACGCGCGCTGGGAATGGCGAGCCGTGGTCTCCGAGACCGGCGTCGAAAACTTCATGCGCGTCGACGTATCGGTGTCTGCGGCCGACGAGGACTACATTATCCGGACCGTGACCGGATTCATCGGCGAGCCGGTGCCGCCCGGCCAGGCCAATGCGATCTGGCAGTCCGGGCGCTCGGTGCCGCGCGGGCCGACCCAATGAAGCCGCTGCGACAACACGGATTCACGCTGATCGAGGTCCTGGTCGCACTGGCCGTTTTCGGTGTGCTGTCTGCGCTCGCCTACATGACACTCGGGCAGACGCTGAACAATTCGGACATGCTGACCGAGCGCATGGACCGCCTGCAGTCGATCCAGCGCACGATGAGTTTTCTGGCAACCGACCTCGTGCAGGCGGCACCGCGGCCGATCCGTGCCGATCTCGGCAGCGAACCTGCGCTGCGGTCGAGTTTCGGCAGCGACTTCGCCCTGGAAATCACGCGCAACGGCTGGCCGAATTCGGCGGGGGTGCCGCGCAGCACGCAACAACGTGCCGCCTACCGCATCGAGGACGAAGAACTCGTTCGTTATCACTGGAACGTGCTCGATCGAACGGCAAGCAACCTGCCCGTCGCGACGGTCCTGATGAACGACATCGAGAGCCTGACGTTCCGATTCCTGTTGCACAACGGCGAGTGGACGGAGCAATGGCCGCCGGCAACGACGGGAATCGCGTCGAATACCGCCACCCTGCCCCGCGCCATCGAGATCACGCTCGTGCTGCCGGACGAAGGCGAGCTGACGCGGGTCGTGGAAGTGTCGCCGTGAACCGCGTCCGCGGCGTCGCGCTGATCACGGCGTTGCTGATCACGGCGCTGGCCGGGTCGGTCGCCGCCGGCCTTGCCTGGGACAACGCGCTCGACGTGCGCCG
>JBFJQO010000092.1:0-8519 GCA_041616535.1 Woeseiaceae bacterium
ATCGAAGCGGCGAACATGGATGACATCTCGAATCGGCTCGTAGGATCGTTCGAGCTACGACCGCTGACGATCCGGGAATCGCTGATCTATTTGTATGCGCGACTGCAGGCGCTCGGCGTCGAGCACCCCGATACCGTGTTCGAAATCGACGTCAGCCAGGCGCTGCACAGTGCGACGCAGGGCTGGCCCGGCCGGCTCGACGAGGTCGCCGAAGCCGTCGCCGCCCGTGCGGATCAATTCCCGATCGAACTCGACGTGGCGTTGGCCGATACCCGGCATGAGACCGACGGCGACGACCTCATTCCAGAGCTGATCGTCTCCTACCAGGGTACCGTGACGGCCCGGGTCCGGCTCGTGCGCGACCGCTACATCATCGGCCGCTCCGATCTCAGCGACATCGTGCTCGGCAACCGTTTTGTCAGCAAGCACCATGCCCTGCTCGTGAAAAGCGAGTACGGCCTGATCGTCGTCGATATGAAGAGTCGCAACGGCACGTTCGTCAATTCCTCGAAGGTGCAGAATCGCATCCTCGAGAATAACGATGTCCTGTCGCTCGGCGATCATCGCATCAAGGTGATCTGCCCGGCCGGCTATGCCGCCTCGTTGAAACCGCTGCCGGCGCTCGCCGATACGGCGACGATGCAGAACATCCCCGCCGCGAGGCGCGATCGCGCGGCAGCCGCCGTGGCGCAACCGGACGCCGAACGCCGCAAAGCCTGAGCAGGCACGGGCTGCGGCAACAGCCCGTAGGAGTCTTCGACCTCGCGGCAATTGGCGGCCAACGCCTCGTCCGCTTTCTCGGGTTCCGATATCAGTCGAAAGAACGATTCGAGGTATTGGCGGATGGAGCGCCGCGACTTGCCCGACAGGAAGCGGGCGTCGCGCACGATGTCGTCGAATGCGTCGCGGTGGGACATGAACTGTTGCAACGTCCCGGGCAATATGTCGTTGTTGCCGCAGACACCCTTGAAAAATCGCATGCGTACGTGGCGAATCGGGTAACGCGGGTTGGGTTGCGCGTAAGGCGCGTTAACCAGGCCCGCGAAATCGAAGTCGAACGGCAATGGCAGGTAGGGCGGCCCACCCGTCTTTGTGAGGACATCGACGTTATGACAGCAGTCCTTGTCCGGTTCGGGATTCACAAACGAATACTCGGTGTTGCCGATCATATATTCGAAAACATGCACGAGGTTTTGCCGCTGCCGATCGAGCTCGGCCGGATCAATGGAGTCTACCTTGGCGATCTTCAAGTCATTGCGCGCGGCAACGGATTCGTCGTCCTCGATCACGAACCCGAGTCGCTTTAGCGAATTCCCGGTTTCGATATCGACGTACGTAATCCGGAACATGCGCACCGCGTAACTCGCGCTCGAGAGTGCCTGGAACAACCGGTACGCGATGTATTCGCGCGCGACAAGTTGCTCGTAGCGGCCGTCCTTCGTGCGACAATGAGTGACGAGCTTGAGCTTGTCCTGGCCTTCGAAAAGCGTCCCATGCAACTCGCTCTCGCGAAAATTCAGACGGATCGGCGCGAAGCTGCAGTGCTCCGGGTCGCGGCGGTAGTTTCCGCGGGTGCGCAATTTGAGACTGAGCTTCGTCGGGCTGCCGTCGGCTCCCACGTAGCTGAAGGTGCCGTCCAGGTAAGTCTTGTCGGGGCGCACCTCCATGAGCGTGGACATTGGCGCCTCGATCACGACGTCGAGTACCTCGTCGTCGGCGAACAGTGGCGCAAGACCCGCGTCGCCGATATCAGCCGTGCTTGCGGCGGTCGCAATCAATAACGCGGCGGCCGCCAGCGCCGCGATGTGCGCAGAGGTCCTGGTCGGGCTATTCGGGATGTACGATGCCCGGCGGATCGACGTGAGGCAGGTGATGCTCCGCCTCTTCCGTCAGGTGTTCTGCGTTCCTGATCCAGTTACAGGTTTCGCAGGTGCAGGTGGTTTCGTCGTGGCGCAGGTGATTGTGCAGCGATTCGACGAAACGGATTCCCTCACGTAACGAAGCGCTAAGTGTGGCTTCGGGAGCCTCGCTGAGTTTCTGGAAGTCCTCAACGCAGTGTTCCCAACTGCAGTCCCCGGATCCGTCGCAATGATTACAGCGCTCGCCGGTGGCCTCAAACATGTTCTTGTGTTTGTAGTTTCCATCGGCGATGAGTTCTTCGAGCATCTTGCGGGGATACAGAAGCGCTTCGATGAGTTGTTGTCGCATTGGCGTTCTCCTCTCAACTGCACCTCCATACTAGGGAGTTTGCGCGGCGACCACAACCGGACGTAACGCGTTGAGCGATAAGTAATATCCGTAATCGAAAAGCCGTTACAATAGTCTTTCCCGGGCATTCGTACGGGATGCATCACACATACCAGATCAGGATGACGACGATGAGGTACCGCCACGTCGGCAAAGCCGGCATCCAGGTCAGCGAGCTGTCGCTCGGGTCCTGGGTCACGTTCCATACGCAATCGGGCGTCAAGGACGCCATGCAGATAATGTCCGCGGCTTACGATGCCGGCGTCAATTTCTTCGATAACGCTGAAGTCTACGCCTTCGGCAAGTCGGAAGAAGTGATGGGCGCCGCGCTGAAGAAACTGGCCTGGCGCCGCGGCAGCTACCTCATTTCGACAAAATTCTACTGGGGCCTGCATGACAGCCCGAACGAGAAGAACACGCTGAACCGCAAGTACCTGCTCGAGGGCATCGACGGGTCGCTGCGGCGCCTCGACACGGACTATGTCGACATCGTCTTCTGCCATCGCCCGGACGAAACAACGCCGATCGAGGAGACCGTCTGGGCGATTCACAACATTATCGAGCGCGGCAAGGCCCTTTACTGGGGCACGTCGGAATGGGAAGCGCCGCAGATCCTCGAGGCGCTCGAGATCGCCCGGACCCATCACCTGCACAAGCCGATCGTCGAGCAACCCATTTACAACCTGTTCGAGCAACATCGATTCGGTCCGGAGTACGAGCCGGTTTATGCCGGGCAGGGCTACGGCTCGACGACCTGGAGCCCGCTCGCGTCCGGCATCCTGACGGGCAAGTACCGGGACGGGGTGCCGCAGGGCAGCCGGGGTGCGCTGGAGGGCTACGAGTGGCTGCAGGACGGATTGTGCGACCGTCACCGATTGGCAATCGTAGACCGACTCGAGCCGATCGCGAATGGCATGGGCGCCAGCCTGGCGCAGTTTGCGCTGGCGTGGTGCCTGCAGAACCCACATGTCAGCACGGTGCTGACCGGCGCAAGTCGCGTCGGCCAGGTTCACGAAAACATGAAAGCTGTCGAATTTGTCGACGCATTCACGCCCGAAGTGATGGCCGCGATCGACGCGGCGCTCGGCGAGGGGGCACCCCGGCTAACCTAGGGCCTGTCTACAGGTCCTGGTACGCCGGTGTCGTAAAGACGGCGGCCAGGCCACCGCCGTCGGTGCGGAAGTTGGTGGTCTGGCCGCGATACAGGCGCGCGCCGACCATCTGGATCTCACCGCGGTACACGTAGCAGCGTACATCGACTTTCATCGACGCATGCTCGCCGTCCACGACGAGCATGCGCTCGCTCGGGGGCACGAGTTCCTGCGCGATGTAGTCGGACGCCAGTATGGATGCCCAGGTCTTCTTCGTCAGTTTCGCGCCCTTGTATGTCCCTCGGCTGCCGTAACCCCAGACGGGCTTGAAGAACAACCGGCGGCGTTCGGCCCAGAGCTCGTCGGCGTTCTGCGGCGTCACGTGGCGCGTCTGCGGCACGGCCGCCGCGAGCGTCGCGCAGGATTGCTCATCGGCACCGAACGCGCGCAATCCGGCGTCATCGCTGAGCAACGTGAGATTGCGCTTGTTGGCGTACAGCGCATGCGCTCGCGGGCCCGGTGTGAACACGGCTGCGCCCGCATCGTAGGCCTGATTGAGCACGGCGCAGGTTCCGGATTGCAGGTAGAAGTCGGTTAGGCGGTTGTAGACAAGGTCCACCGGCTTCCCGGCCACGGTGAGTACCCCCGAGGCGAGCGCGCAGGCATCGGGCCCTGCGACGGTCGCGTCGATGCCGAACCGGTCGAACATCTGCTGAAACAGGGTGAATTCCGGGCTCAGGAACTGCGTGTCCGGTTCCTCGTCGACGATCGCGACGCGACGCAGCTCCCGGCCCGGAAACTGCGCCCGGAACTCCTCGCGGAACATGTCGATAAATGCCTGTTCGACGTCGGCGAGGCTGAGGGGCCCGACGACGAATCGTTCGATGGCGTCGCAACATGCCTGTTGTGCGCGGGCGAGATGCAGCAGCAGCAATGCGCCGCCGGCATTGGTGTTCACCTCGATGAGTCGCGGCCCGTCGTGCGCGAGATGGAAGTCGTAGCCGAAGAAGACGCCGCCCGGTCCGCGGTCGGCGCGCGCGATAGCGGGTACCCAATCGAGTACTCGCCGCCGGTAGCCTTTCAGCCTCGTGACCGTTTCGATGGCCCGGACGACGGCCGTCATCTGGTCGATATGCTCCCGGGCGATGAAGACGGGCGAGTCCGCGAGCAGGTGGGGATGAGTTTCACGCAGGCGCGCATAGGCGTCGGCATTGCCCAAGCGTATGGCGAGCGAGCGCTGCAACGCGCCGTGATCGACGCTGATGCAGTGGCAACTTCGGTTCAGTACGTCGGTGAGCGTTCCTTCCGGCACACGGTCAGTCTACACGTAGTGCGGGTACACAGGGTGGTACATGTAGTCGCGAATGTCCGCGAGAACATCGGCCGGCCGCTCGCGCTGGGCGTATCCCTTGTCGTAAGCGATCGTGGCCACGTCCGCGGCGATCCTGGCCGAGACCTCCCGGATCCGCGACAGTTTCGGGTACACGAGGCCTTGTTCGAGATCGTGGTCCGACACCTGGTTGGCCAGCGAATGCGCGGCGGCCAGGAACATCTCGTCAGTGACGATA
The DNA here is from genome assembly GCA_041616535.1 of Woeseiaceae bacterium. GTDB lineage: Bacteria > Pseudomonadota > Gammaproteobacteria > Steroidobacterales > Woeseiaceae > UBA1847. The sequence continues at coordinate 4,907 of JBFJQO010000092.1, forward strand.
CGCGACCGGCTCGTGATGACACCGAGCCCCACGCCCGGAAAGATGTAGGCGTTGTTGCCCTGGCCCGGCACGAAACGGCGGTTGCCGATTTCGACCGGGTCGAACGGGCTGCCGCTCGCGAAGACGGCCCGGCCGTCGGACCAGGTGTAGGCCTGCTCGGCCGTGCACTCGGCCATCGACGTCGGGTTGGACAATGCGAAAATGATCGGCCGCTCGTTGATCTCGGCCATTGCCTCGACGACGGTTTTCGTGAAGGTCTGCGGTTGTCCGGAGAGCCCCAGCAGCGCCGTCGGCTGCAGTGCCTTGACGGCGTCGAGCAGGTTGTCGATGTACTCGTGCTCGTGCGCGTAGGGTTCCTTGTGTGCCGCGATGTGGTCGCGACCGGCACACAACAGGCCGCGAGAGTCGACGAACCAGCATTGCCGGCGGGCCTCGTCTTCGGACACGCCTTCCTCGCGGAGCGCCGCGACGAACACGTCGGCGATACCGATGCCGGCTTCGCCCGCCCCGAGGAACAGGACTTTCTGGTCGCGCAGCGCGCCCCCCGTAATGCGCATTGCTGCGATCAGGCCCACCACGGCCACGCCGCCCGTGCCCTGGATGTCGTCGTCGAACAGGCACGTGTCGTCGCGATACTGCTTGAGCAGCCGAAACGCATTCGTGTTGCCGAAGTCCTCGATCTGGATCAGGATGCCGGGGAAGATCTCCTTGGCGGCTGCGATAAACTCGTCGACGAGTTCGTCGTAGTCCGCGCCGCGCGCGCGATGCCGTTCGATGCCGTTGTACAGCGGATCGCTCAGCAGTTTCTCGTTGTTGGTGCCGACGTCCAGCATGATCGGCAGGCACTGCCACGGCGGGATCCCGGCGCAGGCCGTGTACAGTGACAGCTTGCCGATCGGTATGCCCATCCCGTCCGCGCCGAGGTCGCCGAGGCCCAGGATGCGTTCGCCGTCGGTGACGACGATGATTCGGGCGTTCTTGTGGGGCCAGTTGCGCAAAAGCTCTTTGACGCGCCCCTTGTCGTGGAGCGAGATGTACATACCGCGGGGCTTGCGATAGATGTGCTGGAATTCCTGGCAAGCCTTGCCCACGGTCGGCGTGTAGATTAGCGGCATCATCTCCTCGAGGTGGTTCATGACGACGCGGTAGAACAGGTTCTCGTTGCGGTCCTGCAAGGCGATAAGGTACAGGTACTTCTCGAGGTCGGTCGGCTTGGCCCGGACGTTGCCGAGAACCCGTAACTCCTGCTCGGCCATCGTGTGGACACGAGGCGGCAACAGGCCCTCGAGCTTGAGTGCCCGGCGTTCGTCTTCAGTGAACGCCGTGCCCTTGTTGCGAATCGGGTCGTGGAGGATTTTCACACCGTGCGGGCGTGATTCAGGTTCCTGATTCAAGAGTTTTTTTCCCTTCAGTTGCGCGACTGACATGGCGGCCTCCGGCAGAGGATTGCGGGGAAGAAATTACGCTTTTCGGGCGACTTTCCAATGACGGAATTCACCTAGTGAAGCTCCTAGGTACAAGACCGTATCGGCCTCTGCCCGGCGCAAAGGTATCATTTGAAACAGAACGTACAGGAGCCCTTCCATGGCCCGCAGAATCGTCATCATGGGCGCCGCCGGGCGCGATTTTCACCTCTTCAATTGCCTCTACCGCGACAAGCCGGAATTCGACGTTGTCGCGTTCACGGCAACCCAGATTCCGCACATCGAGGATCGCCGTTACCCGGCGCCGCTCGCAGGCCGGCTCTACCCCAACGGCATCCCGATCGTACCCGAGGACGAACTCGATACATTGTTGGGTGCCGGCAACATCGACGAGGTTATTTTCGCTTACTCCGATGTAAGCAACGAGTACGTCGGCGAGCGGCGGGCTGCAGTGGAAAGACACGGCGTGGCGTTCAGCACCTTCGACGTGGAGGGCTCGATGCTGCCGTCCTGCAAGCCGGTCATCGCAATCACGGCGATCCGCACCGGCTGCGGCAAGAGCCAGGTGTCGCGCCGCATTACCGACATCCTGCGCGGCATCGGCCTGCGAACCGTGGCCATCCGCCACCCGATGCCCTACGGCGATCTTGCCGCGCAGGCCGTTCAGCGCTTCGCGACGTATGCTGACCTCGAGCGACACGAGTGCACGATCGAAGAGCGCGAGGAATACGAGCCGCACATCGCCAACGGCGTCATTGTCTATGCCGGCGTCGATTACTCCGCCATCCTGGAGGCAGCCGAAAAAGAGGCGGACGTCATCGTCTGGGACGGCGGCAACAACGATACGCCGTTCTTCAAGCCGGACCTCTGGATCTGCGTCGCAGACCCGCATCGGCCGGGTCACGAACTCGAGTACTTCCCGGGGACGATCAACTTCGAACGCGCCGACCTGATCCTGATCGGCAAGGTCGGGCATGCCGACGCGGCCGCCATCGAGCAAGTTGCGGCCAACGCGCAGCGCATCAACCCGCGCGCGCGTGTCTTATACCGGGAGTCGCCGCTCGACGTGCCGGACCCGCAAGCCATCCGTGGCAAACGCGTTCTCGTGATCGAGGACGGGCCGACGACGACGCACGGCGGCATGCCTTTCGGAGCCGGCGTCCTGGCCGCGACCGAACACGCTGCGGCGGAACTCGTGGACCCGCGTCCCTCCGCGGTTGGAGAAATCGCCGAGACGTTCGCGGCGTATCCCGAGATCGGCGACCTGCTGCCGGCGATGGGTTACGGCGACGCGCAGATCCGGGATCTCGAGGCGACCGTGAATGCCGTGGATTGCGATCTCGTGCTCGTCGCGACGCCGATCGACCTGACGCGCCTGATCGATATCGACAAGCCGAGCATGCGCATTCGCTACAGCCTGAAGCCGCATGACGGCGCGCTCGAGGCGGCCGTCAGGAAAGTCGCGATGCCAGCCGCTCAGCGCGAGGCCTGCATGTCGGCAAAATAGGATTGCACGCTGCCGCGTAGCGCGGCTTCCTCTTCGTCCCAGCGCTGCAGCGCCTCGCGGACGCGCGGATCGTTGACGATGTCCGCGAACTGTGGCTGTGCGAAGCTCTCGCGCCAGTTGAGGTTGCTCGTGACCGACTCCGACAAAACCTCCTCGAGCGCCACGTCGATGGCCGCATCGGTCTCGCCGCGGACCACCAGGATGCCGAGGTGCGTATTCGGATTCTCGGTCGGATCGACACCGAGCGCATCGGCATAGCCGAGCAGCGTGTCGAGGCGGCGATTGACTTCCTCGCGCGGCAGGGTCTGCAGCCAGGCCTCCATGAGCACGCCTTGCACGTTGCGGTATTTCTGCGGGACGCGCTCGGAATCGACGTCGAGGATGCCCGGCCGCCGTGCCTCGAGCCACTGCAGTTCCTCTTCGAGACGGCCGTCGCGGCTGGCGGAGCGCAACAGGTGCTGGACCGCACCGCCAAACGCGAAACGGCGGTCCTCGATGTCGTCCTCGATGGCACGCCGCGCGGCGGCTACGCTGGCTTCGTCGTCCCCGAGGCTCCTCGCGCGCATCATCTCGATCTGGTACGCGACCTCGCTCGCGGGCCCGAGCGCCAGGACGCGCTCGCGGAAGTCGTCGGCGATGTCAGGCAGCCCGAGCTGGTAGAGAAATGCGGCGAGCAGGCCGG
>JBFJQO010000093.1:0-8445 GCA_041616535.1 Woeseiaceae bacterium
CGCATGCTGCAACCCTACGGCCAGCAATCGCAGTTGCTGCTGCTCGAGGGTGCATCGCCGGCACAGGTGGACGGCGCCATGGAAGCCTTCGGCATGGCCATGGGTCCGCTGCGCGTGTTCGACCTGGCCGGACTCGATGTCGGCTACAAGGCACGCCAGGCGCTCAGCGAGAAGGAGAAAGGCGACCCCGCGACCTACCGTGTACCGGACCTGCTCGTCGAAGCCGGCCGGCTCGGCCAGAAGTCCGGGGCCGGCTTCTACCGCTACGACGAACGCCGCAATCCCGTGCCCGACCCGGCCGTGGACGAGATCATCGTTGCGACGGCGGCGGAACTCGGCATCGAGCGCCGCGAGATTTCCGACGAGGAGATTGTCGATCGACTGATCGGCGCCCTGGTATCAGAAGGCCGCAACATAGTCGCCGAGGGCATTGCCCAGCGTGCCGGCGACATCGACGTCGTGTATGTCTATGGCTACGGCTTCCCGGTCCACCGCGGCGGACCGATGTTCTACGGCGACGTCGCGGGCCTCTAAAAAAACGCGGCCGGGCATCGCAATGCCCGGCCGCGCGCGGCAGGTCCGATTCGTCAGTCGCTCGCTAACGAACCGCCACCTGTACGAGTTCCTCGCCGTCCGGGTCGGTCACGTGCACCGCGCAAGCGATGCAGGGATCGAAGCTGTGGATCGTGCGCAGAATCTCGAGCGGCTGCTCCGGATCGTGCATGACGTGGGCGTCCTCGAGCGCGGCTTCGTAGGCACCCGGCTGACCGTTCGGGTCGCGCGGGCCCGCGTTCCACGTGCTCGGTACGATCGCCTGGTAATTGGCGATCTTGCCATCCTCGATGACGACCCAGTGCGACAGGGCGCCCCGCGGCGCCTCCATGACACCGACGCCCTTGCACGATTTCGGCCAGCTCTTCGGCTCCCACAGGGTATCGTCGAAGGTCTTCGTATCGTCGGCCTTGATGTTGTCGATCAGTGAATTCAGCCAGCCCTGCATGCCGTCCGCGAGGACGGCCGTCTCGAGCGTGCGGGCAGCCGTGCGTCCCAGCGTCGAGAACAACGCACGAGTCGGCAGTCCGAGCTGCTGCAAGCTGCTGTTGACGAGATGCTGCGTCAGTTCGTGGCCCTTGGCGTACAGCATCAGCACGCGCGCGAGCGGTCCGACTTCCATCGCGTGGCCGTTCCAGCGCGGCGACTTCAGCCACGAGTACCCGGCCTCGACGTCGAGGTGGTCGTACGGCGGTTGCGGGCCCGTGTAATTCAGGTTCGTCTCACCGGCCCACGGATGCAGTCCGACTTCCTTGCCGCCGGAATAGTCGTACCAGGAATGCGAGACGAATTCCTGGACACCGGCCGGGTCGTCGAGCGGCACGTCATGGACCGTCGAGATGTCGCGATTGAGGATCGCGCCGCGCGGGAAAAGGAGCGAATCCGGATCGTTCATGCTCGTCGCCGGGAGATCGCCGAAGCAGAGGAAATTGCCGAGACCTTCACCGCGGTAGAACCAGTCCTTGTAGAAACTCGCGACGGCGAGCGTGTCGGGCACGTAGACCTGCTCGACGAAGACTTTCATCTTGTTGATGATGTCCTGAACCTCGGCCAGTCGCTTCGAGTTGATCGCCGAATCCGAATTGAGGTCGATCGGGCATGGCACACCGCCGACGACGAAGTTCGGGTGCGGGTTCTTGCCACCGAAAATCGCGTGCAGCCGGGCGACGTCGCGTTGCCATTCGAGTGCGTCGAGATAATGCGCTACGGCCATCAGGTTGGCTTCCGCCGGCAGCTTGTATTCCGGGTGCCCCCAGTAAGCTTTGGCGAAGATGCCGAGCTGGCCCGCCTCGACGAAGTCCTTGACCTTCTTTTGCACGTCGCGGAAGTAGCCTTCGGACGACCGCGGGTAGCTGCTCAAGGACTGCGCGAGCGCCGCCGTGCCTTTCGGGTCCGCGCTCAGTGCCGAGACGACGTCCACCCAGTCCAGCGCATGCAGATGGTAGAAATGCATGACGTGGTCGTGGATGTATTGGGCGCCGATCATCAGATTGCGGATCAACTCGGCATTGGGCGGCACTTTCGCGCCGACCGCGTTTTCGACGGCGCGGATCGAGGCCACGCCGTGAACGAGCGTGCAGACACCGCAGATACGCTGGGCGAACGCCCAGGCGTCGCGCGGGTCGCGGCCCTGCAGGATGATCTCGATGCCGCGAACCATCGTCCCCGATGAATAGGCCTGGCCGATCTGGTCGCCGTCCATCTGCGATTCGATGCGCAAGTGCCCTTCGATACGTGTGATGGGATCGACTACGACTCTTGCGTTCATGACCCATCCTCCTCAAGGTTCTCGGCAACCATTTCCATGAGGCTGCCCATCTTGTAATCCCAGTTGAAGTACTCCTGAGAGTCGTCGAAGCTCTGCCGGCAGTTGGCGCAGCTCGACAGCAGCTCCTTGGCCTCCGTCTTCTCGACCTGGTCCATTTTCAGCTTGAAGACACGCCGCCGGAGCGGGTCGGCCCGCGTGATCGTGACCACGCCGCCACCGCCGCCACAACACCAGTTGTAGTCGCCGCCATACTCCATCTCGCGAAAATCGACGCCGAGATGCTTGAGTACGTTGCGCGCGGCTTTCGTCGCACCGCCGCGGCGCGAAACCTGGCACGGATCGTGATAGGTGACGCTCGTGTCGACCTTCCTGACCTTGATCTTGCCCTTGTCGAGCGCGTCGGACAGGTACTCGGAGATGTGCATGACCTTGAACGGCAGGGGTTTGCCGTACATGTTGGCACCCATCCAGCGCATGGCCATGTAGGCGTGCCCGCACTCGGGCAGCACGAGCAGCTTGGCGCCGACCTTGATCGCCGCATTGATCAGCTTCATCGTGGCGTTCTTCTGCCACTCCGGGTTGCCCGAGAGCATGCCGAAGTTGGTCGCTTCGAAGCCGTCCAGGCGGAAGGTCCATTTCTCGCCGGCCGCATTCAGGATCTGCGCCGTGGCCGCGATCGACTGCGGGTACTTCTGGATCTCGATCGACGACATGACGGCGAGGACGTCGGCTTCTTCGAGATCCACGGGGATTTCGACGTCATGTTCGTCGGCCATCCACTCGATGCGGTCCTCGAACTTGTCGGCCGTGATGCCGAGCGGGCTGCCCGTTTCGGCCGCGCGTTTCGCGACCTCGTGCAGCTCGTGCGGGATCAGGCCGGCCTTGAACATGCCGTGGCGCGCCATCGAGACGAGGCCCGCGATGTCGATGCCCATCGGGCACACGAGCGAGCAGCGACCGCAGACCGTGCAGCTGTCGTACAACAGGTGCTGCCATTCTTCGAGGTCGTCGATCGTGACCTGGCGCTTCAGGCCGAGCAGACGATAGAAGAACGCGAACGGGCCGACCTGGCGCTTGTAGGTCCGCTTGAACAGCTCGATCTTCCAGATCGGCGTATAGCGCGGATCGTCGGTGCGCACGTGGAAGTGGCAGGCGTCGGCACACATGCCGCAGTGCAGGCAGCCGTCGAGGTAGGATGCCGTTTGCGTGTTGAAGTTCTTGACGAAGTGGTGCATCGCCTTGTTGATGCGCTCTTCGTTGGGCATGTCGCCCTGTTTGTCGTGACGAATCTCGGGAGGCTTGTAGGCCAGCCGTTCGGCTTCGCGGTCGAGCTTGTGTCTGCCGTCTACAGTGGTCATGTCTTGGCCCCCCTGCGTTCGAATACCATGCCAGTCGTGCCGCGGGTCACGAACACGAGGAACGCGTGACCGAGCTTGCCGAAGGGCAGCCAGATCATAAGCAGCGCCACGGACAGGATGTGGATGGCGAGCAGCGTTTCATAACGGAGACCCAAACGCAGCGGGATGATGAGTCCCGTGACGATCGGCAACACCGAAACGAACCAGCTGAAGTAGTCGTCGAAGTTCGAGATCAGCTTCAGCACCGGGCTCGTCAGGCGACGGACCAGTAACGCGATACTGGCGACGACCATCGCAACGCCGAGCAGGTAGATCGCGTTGTTCGGAAGTCCGGGCCAGCCGAACCCGAGGAAGCCCTCGAAGAACACGATGTGAGGAACGAACAGGAGAACGACGGCGAACAGGCCGAGGTGCTGGACGTAGGCCAGCATCTTCGGATACAGCGTCGCTTTCTTGAACGGCGTCGCCGTGAAGCTGCGCGTGTAGATCACCTTCAGCGCCGCGCCGAGACCGCCACGGGCACGCGGCTCGGAGAAGTCCGGTTTCTCCTTGAGCAGGAGGATACCGACGAGACGCCAGATCGTCCCTGCGACGAGGATGTAAGCGGCCCATTGCAGCGCGGGCCCTCGTGCAAATTCAAGAAGGTCCATTTTATCCCTCCTGCGTAAATTTGGCCTGGCGGCGACGTCCGGCTGCGGCGGCGAGCGCACCGAGTGCGACGCCGGCGGCGGCGGCGCCAGCGAGTTGCGCGCCGCTGCCGAACTGTCCGGTCGACAGAGGTTCGTAGAATCCGCCCTTGTCCCAGAAATTGGGTTCGGAGCAACCGAGACACGGGTGGCCGGCTTCGATCGGGAAGCTCGTGCCGCTGTTCCACTTGGCAGTGGCGCAGGCGTTGTACGTGATCGGTCCCTTGCAGCCGAGCTTGTACAGGCACCAGCCCGCTTTTGCCCCCTTGTCATCGAAGGTCTCGGCGAATTTACCCTGCTCGTAGAACGGGCGCCGGTAACAGCGGTCGTGGATCGTGGTTCCGTAGAACGCCATCGGCCGGCCGTGCTTGTCGAGTTCGGGCAGCGTGTCGAAGGTCAGGAACTGCGCCAGCACCGCCGTCATGACCGTCGGGATCGGCGGGCAACCGGGTACGTTGATGACGGGCTTGTCCTTGATGAGGTCGCGGACGGACATGGCACCGGTCGGATTCGGATCCGCGCCGGGGATGCCGCCGAACGCGGCGCAACTGCCGATCGCGACGACGGCGGCAGCACCGGCGGCCGTCTCCTTGAGCATGTCGACGTTGCTGATGCCCGCGATCGTCGAGTAGCCGGGATTGCCCATCGGGATGGAGCCGTCCACGAGGACCAGGTAGCCGCCGTCGTTCTCTTCCATCGCGGCGTGGCGCGCGGCTTCGGCCTGATCGCCGGCGGCGGCCTGTAGCGTATGGTGGTAATCGAGCGAGATGGCATCGAAGATCAGGCCTTCGACGGTCGGCGACGCGGAGCGCGTCAGCGACTCCGTGCACCCCGTGCACTCCTGGAACGACAGCCAGATGACGGACGGCCGCCGCGCCTGCTCGATGGCTTCGGCGATTCTCGGGATCATGCTCGGCGGCAATGCGAGGATCGACGCCGTCGTGGCGCAATACTTGAGGAATCCGCGACGCGAAACCCCCTTCGCTTGCAGTATCTCCCCAACGGTCGGTGATTTCTTCATGTGGATTCCTCCCGCGATAATTCGTGTCGGTCGATCCGGTCGTTCAGGCGAGCGCGGCCGGCGACGATGTCGGCATCCTGGGATGACAGTATTTCCGGCGTACGGGTGACTTCGAGGAAACGGCCGACGACCTCGTCATGGGCGTTGCGGTGCTCGAGCCACCAGACGCCGGGATAGGCCGTCTCGCTGATGCGGCTCGCGCCGAGCGCATCCAGTTTCGCCGAAAGCTCGCCCGTACCCAGCGTCGCTTCCAGGTGTTCGAGCTCGCCCGGCCCGAACGGCAGGCTGGCGAGGTCGATGGTCGTCGGTTCGCCAGTCTCGAGCAGGCGATCGATCGCGTGCAGGACTTCGGCGAGAATCGGGCGCACGTTGCCGTAGAACGGATACGTACGCGCGGCGTTGTCGTTGCCGGTGCTCATCGGCTTGCCTCCGCCGACGAGCCGTTGCGCCACTCGCGCACGAGGTCGTGGGCGCGTGCCGCAGCCTCGCCGACGGCGGCGGCGACCGGCGGAGTCGGTTCGGTGCCCCAGTCCATGTCGGCGGGCTCGATGCCGATCAGGGCGCGGCGCTCGGGGAGTTCGCCGCGCAGGCGCAGCGCGTCCATGAGGTCGGACAGGCCGACTTCGTGCACGCTGCCGCGCTGATTACGCAGGTGGGAATCCATCTCCTCGCCCTGCAGAACGGTGACGGCGCCCGGCGCCTTGCCGAGGATCATCGCGTCGAGGGCGACGAGACCGTCGAGATTGCCGAATCGATCGAGTAATGCGAGGCCGACGGTGCCGCCGTCGATACACCGGACACCGTCGTCGACGTTGTCCTGTGCAAATCGCGCGAGCGTATGGATCCCGGCGCCGTCATCCGTGAGCAGGCTATTCCCGATCCCAACGACGGCAATGGCTTTCGCATCATTGGTCATTTGATCTTCCTTCGATTAGCGAAAACTAATGAAAGAAATTGTTGATTTGTATGCCGGTTATTACGGATACGCGTTGGGGTGCTGCGTGACAATACGCACTTTCATCAAGTGGCTGGCGCTGTCAGGGCTATGCGCTGCACTGACTGGCCGCGGCTCAAGCCTGCCGCACGTGAGCGAGCGCTATGCGGGCGAGATCGTACACGCACAAGACCTCGTCTGCGTGACGCCCTAGGGCGTATTGATCGGCAGCCTGGCTTCGGCCCAGGCGACGATGCCGCCGTCCATCGAGCGCGCGTTCGTGAATCCCATGTCGTCGAGCGACTTCGCGGCCAGCGCGGACCGGCCGCCCGTACCGCAGTACAGCACGATGTCGCAATCCTCGATTGCGCCGGCGGCGCGTTTCTCGACGGCAGGGATAATTTCGAACTCGAGCAGGCCCCGCGGAATCAGGATTGAGCCCGGAATGTGGCCGCGTGCGTACTCGGCCGGCTCTCGGATGTCGATGAGCAGCGTGCCCGCGGTCAGGCAACTGTGCACGTCGCGCACCGAGCATTCCTTGATCGTGGCTTTGACCTTGGCAACCACTTCGGACGGTGATACCAGCATCGCGGTACTCCGGTGAGGGACGTCAGGTCCCTTCGTTGACGCTTCTATAGGGATTCGGGAGCAACTGGGTACGTGCTGTAGAGTTCATGAATGCCGCGCGTTTTGTCGCCCACGAGATGCTCCGGTCACGGGTTTCGAGACAATTCCAGTATATTTTGAAATCATAATATACTAATTTAGGGCGCGCCGGCGCCAGCGCCGGCCTTCGTTGCGACGACGTTAACAGGTGAATTCTTGCGTGACACGATTCGAGCCGTGATGCCCGGACTAATGCTGAGTGCGACCATTGCGCTCGCCGTGCGTTTTGTCAGCGACCAGCTCGGCGGGCCCGCCATGCTGTACGCGTTGCTGTTCGGCATGGCCTTCAATTTCCTGACCGAGGACGAGCGATTCGCCGCCGGGATCTACTTCGCGAGCCGCAACGTCCTGCGCATCGGCGTTGCGCTGCTCGGTCTGCGCATCACGACGGGCGACGTCATGGAACTCGGCTGGCCCGTGCTTGCCCTGATTCTCGTGAGTGTCGTCGCGACCATCCTGGCGGGCGGCCTCCTCGGACGCGTTTTCGGCCTCCGGGGCGACCATTCCGTGCTGTCGGCCGGCGCCGTTGCCATCTGCGGCGCCTCCGCGGCGCTCGCCATCGCGTCGGTCCTGCCGTCGCACAAGGACCACGAGCGCAATACGATCCTCACCGTCGCCGGTGTCACGGCGCTCAGCACGGTCGCGATGGTTGCCTACCCGGTGCTCGTCACCTATCTCGAATACGACAACGTCACGGCGGGCGTCTTCCTCGGCGCGACCATCCACGACGTGGCCCAGGTCGTCGGCGCGGGTTACATCATCTCGGACCAGAGTGGCGAGATATCGACGCTCGTCAAGCTGATTCGCGTCGCCTGTCTCGTGCCGGTCGTGATCGTGATCTCGCTCATCACCCACCGCAGCCGCTCGGAGTCGCCCGACCGGCGGCCGCTGCTTCCCTGGTTTCTCGTCGCGTTCGTCGCACTGGTCATCGTCAACAGCATGGGCTGGGTACCGGGCGCGGCGCACGGGCTGCTGACACCGGTCTCGAGCTGGTGCCTGCTCACGGCCGTCGCGGCGCTCGGCGTGAAAACCTCGCTGAAAGCGCTGGCCGACGTCGGGCCCGCACCGGTCGGCGTGATGGTATTGCAAACGCTGCTGCTCGCCGCGCTCGTGATCGGCGGCATCGCACTGATGAGGTAAGAAATATGCAGAATCTGGTTCCCCCGCATGGCACGGACGCATTACGGCCTTTGCTGGTCCCCGAAGCCGAGAGGGCGGCGGAAGCGCAGCGGGCGGCGCGGCTCAAGCAGGTGCCGTTGTCGAGCCGCGAGGTGTCCGACCTGTTCATGCTCGGTATGGGCGCGTATACGCCGCTCGACGGCTTCATGGGCGAGGCCGATTGGCGCGGCGTCTCGGAAAACATGCTGCTCGAGAGCGGCGTGTTCTGGCCGATCCCGATCACGCTGTCCTGCGCCCAGGACCTCGGCGACAGCATTTCGCCGGGCGAGGACGTGGCGCTC
>JBFJQO010000094.1:0-8390 GCA_041616535.1 Woeseiaceae bacterium
GGCGACGAGAAACAGGATCGGGCGGCGTTCGTGCGAGTGGCCGATGACCTCGAGGGTCAGACGGTCGCTCAACGTGGCGATGTGCTTGATGTAGGCGACGAGCTGGTGATGACGAACCGGCTCATGACCGAGCGCAAAACCGAGGAACTGCTCCGGTGTCGGGATGGCCGGGTCGTAACTCGTGGTCGCGGGGAACATGTCGAGGTCCGCCGAGCGCACGTCGATCTGCGGCAGCGCGGCGTCCGCCGCCAACAATAAGACACCGCCGAGAATTCCTCTCAGGTACGCACGCATAGTCTGGTCTCCAGCCGCTGTAATCCGGTGCGCAGTGTAACGTAAGAGAACCGCGCGATTTTAGTTCCTGCCGCAGGCGACCGTCGCGACCGAGCCCTCCCAGTCCGGATCGGCAACGCCGGTCCACGTGTCGCCTGTGCGGGCCACGAGGTGCACGCGACCGAAAGACGCATGCTTGTCTTCCGCCGTCACCGTGAAACCGGCTGCCCTGAGCGAGGCCTCCACGTCTTTCGACCAGCCGCGTTCCGGAGTCATTTCGAGCGTTGCCCGCTCGCCCCACGCGACGTAGTCGCCGGCATCGTTCTTCTCGCGCTCCGGGTGCACGCGCGGCAGCGCGACGGCCGTGACCGGATCGCGCCCCTGGTCCACGTAGCGCGAGATCGTCTGCACGATCGCCGAGAGGATGCGGATACCGCCGGCGGCCCCGAGAGCGAGTACGACCTCGCCGTCGCGCGTCACGACGGTCGGCGCGATCGTCGTGCGCGGCCTCGACCCGGGCGCCTGGTCGGACGCCGAGAGGTAGCTGCCCATCGTCGCCGCGTAGACGAATCCGAGGTCCGGCGTAATTACGCGCGCACCGAACAGCGGGCCCACGGTCTGCGTGATGCTGACGACGCGGCCTTCGCAGTCCGCGATCGTGAAATGCGTCGTATGCGGGCTCTCTTCGGCGCCGGCATCGCCCTCGTCGCCCGTCGGCGGCAGCGGCGCCCGGGGTGGAATGCGGATACGGGCCGCCTGGCCGGCCGCCCAGGCCTTGTCCGCGACACGCTCGAGATCCGGTTCCGCGCGGTCGCCGGCCATGCTGTTGAACGTCAGCGCCAGTGCCTGGTTCACGACGGCGGCCCACTGCACCTCGGTAAGCGCGGCCATGTCGATGTGCTCGAGGATATTGAGCGCTTTGACAACGAGACCGCCGCCCGCGGGCGCCGCGAGTGTGTGGACGCCGTAGCCGCGGTAGGTCGTCGCGACCAGCCGGCCGTCGAGCACTTTGTAGGCGGCGAGATCCTTCAAGGTCAGGTAGCCACCGCCCGCGACCATGTCGGCGGCGATCTGCCGCGCGATCCGGCCGCGGTAGAAATCGACCGGGCCGGCTTCGGCGAGCCGTGCGATCGTGCGAGCCAGCGCGGGTTGCCGCAGCCGGTCACCCGCGTCGTAGGCACTACCGTCCGCCTCGACGAAGTTCGCCCTGAATCCCGGGTCGTCGCGAAATTGCTCGAGACCCTCCGTGTGGCGCGCGGCGGCGCCGGGCAACAGCGGAAAGCCATCCCGCGCCAGCCGCGCGGGCTCGTCGAGCAGGGCGGGCCAGGGCAGGCGGCCGTGCTCGTCGTGCAGCCGGGCAAGCCCCGCGACGACACCCGGCGTGGCGATCGTCGCGTAGCCCTGCGCGGGCGGTTCGTCGGGCGCCGCGTAGCTGGCCGGCACCTCGGTCATGCCGTTGTATCCCTGGTAGCGTCCGTCCGGCGTCCGTACGAGAATCTGGATGCGGCCGCCGAGATGGCTCATCGACGGTTCGACGACGGCAAGCGCAAAACCTGCGGCCACGGCCGCGTCGGCGGCGTTGCCGCCCTGCTGCAACACCTGCTGCGCCACCTGCGTCGCGAGCGGGTGCGCGGTCGCCACGGCGGCATTGGCCGATGCGGCGGGCGGCGGGTCCGGCAGCGACCGGCAGCCACCGATCAGGAACAGGAGAAGCAGCGCAGAAATCGAACGCTGAAGCACGGTATCCTCGCGAATCGGGAAAAAGTGGTTTGTAAACCGGCGGGCAGGAGGAATCAATGGACTACATGGGATCGACACTCGTCGTATTCGCGATCCTGCTCGTCGTGACGATCGCGGCGCTGTCGTTCGAGCCGGCCAATCCGCTGCAGAAATGGCTCAGTCTTGCACAACGCTATGCCACGGATCGCCGCCCGTCCGGCGTCCAGTTTCCGGGCGAGCGCATCCTGTTCGGCAGCCGGCGCGGCCGTCTCAAGCCTCTCAACGAGTTCGTGACCTTCGACGTCACGATCGACGACTTCGGATTGTGGCTGGTCTGTAACGGCGTCGACGGGGCTGATGTGCCCGCGGCCCTGAAGATCCCCGGCACGCACGTCCGCGGCCGGGGCGAACACGGCCGGAACCATCTCTTCGAGCTGTATGCCGAACCGCCCGTGCGCATCGCGTTGCAGGGCGCGGCGGGCGAGTCGCTGCAGAGGCGCTGCCAGCCGGCGGGCGAGCCGGTGGCATGAGCGGCAATGCGAAACCGTCGCCGCTTCGCCTGCGCAGGAAGCACGGCGACGGTCGCAAGCTCGATGCATCGGCGGAGGACGGCGGACGGCTCGTGCGTGCACAGTCCATACGCAACGCCGTCGTTGCGGGCCTGATTGCGTTCGTGCTCTTCTGCCTGGGCTGGGTCGCCTTGTCGTCGCTGACCGGGCGCGTGTTCCCGTGGATGACGGTCGTCCTCGGCGCCGCACTGGGTCTCGCGATCCGGTATGCGGGTCGTGGAGTCGACTGGCGCTTTCCGGCGCTGGCGGCTTGCATGGCGCTCGTTGGATCGGTTCTGGGCAACGTCGTGCTCGCGGCCGCGACGACGGCCGACGAGTTCGGCACCGGCACGCTCGACATCCTGAAGGCGGTGACGACGATGACCTGGCCCGTGTTCTTCGACGAGGTCTGGAACGTGGCGGACGGCTTCTATGCCGTGGTCGCGGCCGCCTTCGCGGCGTTCTTCGCAAACCGCCGGCTGACGCGGAAGCAATTCTATGCGTTGCGGCTCTGGCGCGAGGATTCAGACCGGCATTAGCAGCGTGTCGTCGGAGAAGATCTTTGCGCCCTTGAACTCGGCGAGCTGCGCCGCGACGAGATTCTCGATGTCCTGCACGGCCGCTGCGATGCCGAGATAGGCGGCGGGTTTGCGCCGCAGCAGGGACCAGTCGCCGGATTCGATGATGCGCACGAGGTGGGTGATGTTGTTGCGAATCGCGTCGATATACGGGTTTTGCCCGTCGTACAGCACCTCGATATAGCGATAGACGCGGTTGAACTTGGCGTTCAGCCGTTCGCGCATGACTTGCTGGTAGAACGCCGGCGTTTTCTTCAGCAGGTCCTCGCCGGATTCGTAGCGCACCATAAATTCGCCCGGCCTGGCGTTTTCGACGGCAACGCCGCCGACGACGAACTCCTTGTAGAGCCGGTCGCGGCATTTCTCGAGGTAGCAGCGGTCCGCCATCTGGGCGATCAGGTCGGCCGTGCCGATCAGGTGTCCGCAGATGACGTCACGTGGGTCGTCGAGCTCGATGATATCGAGATCGAGCTCGTAACCCGTGAAGTGAACGATCATGCTCGCGATGCCGACGTCCTGCGCCAGTCCCAGTTCGGGCAGGTAGCGCCGCAGGAAATCCGCGCTGCGCGACACGTGGTACAGCGTGAATTCGGCGCCGTTGTTGAAATCCTTGTCGCGCGTCTCGTGGCGAATATAGCCCGCGTCATGGAACAGAGCGGTAATGATGGCCATCCGGGCGCGGGCCGCGCCGAGGCGGTCCGACGGCTCGACGCTGCGTTCGTAACCCGCCAGGAGCCTGGCGAGGGCCAGCGTCATGTCGAGCGTATGCTGCATGTCGTGATAGGTCGTGTCGCAGCCGCGATAGCCCGGGAAGCGGCCCGTGAACAGGCGTTCGAAATCGTAGAACGCGAGCCACAGCTTGTCGAACGAGGCGCCCGGAAACGTCTCGGAAAAAAGTTCATGCGCGGCGTTGCGCACCGAGACAGGGTCGCTGACCTGGACGGTGTTGGTGACGTCGTAATCGTTACGGCGATCCTGAGACATGAAACTCTGCGCCTTTTTGTTTGTCATTTTATCAGCGCGAGGTAGTGCTCACAGCGGCAATACGGGGAATATGTCAGATGACGCCGCAATTATGTCTCGAATTCGGCGATAACCGGCGCATGGTCGGAGGGTCGCTCCCATGCACGCGGTTCCTTGTCGACATAGCTCGCCGTGCAGCGATCGGTCATGCTGTCGCTCGTGAGTATCAGGTCGATGCGCAGGCCGGCGTTGCGGCGAAACCCGGCGGCGCGATAATCCCACCAGCTGAACGTACCCTCGGGGTGTTCGAACTTGCGGAAGACGTCAGTCAGGCCGAGGTCGAGCACCTTGCGAAGAGCCTCGCGCTCGGCCGGGCTGCAAAGAATCGCGTCACCCCATTTCTCGGGATCGTAAACGTCTGCATCGGCCGGCGCGATGTTGAAGTCGCCGAGCACGACGAGGTTGTCGTGTTCTGCAAGTTCCGCTTCGAGAAACCGGCGCAATGAGGCCAGCCACTCGAGCTTGTACGCGTACTTTTCCGAGCCGACCTCGGACCCGTTCGGCACGTACAGGTTGATGACGCGGAGATCGCCGATCGTCGTCGCGAGTATGCGGCGCTGCGGGTCGTCGAAGCCCGGAAAATCCGTGACCGGCTCGTCGGCCGGCGCCTTGCTGACGACCGCGACGCCGTTGTAGGTCTTCTGCCCGCTCGCGAGCGAGTGATAGCCGAGCGCCTGCAGCGCCTCCGTCGGGAACTTCTCGGTAACCTGCTTGATTTCCTGCAGCACGAGCACGTCCGGATCGTGGATCTGCAGCCATTCCTGCACGTGCGGCAGGCGCACGTTCATCGAGTTGATGTTCCAGGTTGCTATCTTCACCGGGGGCAGACGCTAGACGTCGATGCCGGTTCGGCGCAACAGGGCGTCGATGGTCGGCTCGCGGCCGCGGAACGCGACGTAGGCTTCCATGATGTCGCGGCTGCCGCCGACCTCGAGAATCTCGCGGCGGAAGCGCCGCGCCGTGGCCTGGTCGAAGATGCCCGCCTCCTCGAACGCGCCGAACGCGTCGGCCGCGAGGACGTCCGCCCACTTGTAGCTGTAGTACCCGGCCGCGTAGCCGCCGGCGAAGATGTGCGAGAACGCGTGCGGTAGGCGGTTGAGGTCGGGATGCTTGATGAGCGCGACCTCGTCGCGGACACGAGCCAGCGTCTCCAGGACCGGTTCCGGGTCGTCGGGATCGTATTCGGCATGCACGATGAAGTCGAACAGCCCCAGCTCGAGCTGGCGCAGCATCGCGAGGGCCGCGCCCGCGTGGCGGCTGTCGTCGAGCTTGTCGAAGAGGTCGCGCGGCAGCGGCTTGCCGAACTCGAAATGTGACGAACAGCGCGTCAGCACATCGTAATTCCAGGCGAAGTTCTCCATGAACTGGCTGGGCAGCTCCACGGCATCCCAGGGGACGCCATTGATGCCGGCAACACTCGGGAAATCGACCCGTGTCAGCAGGTGATGCAGCATGTGGCCGAACTCGTGGAACAGCGTGACGACATCGTCGTGCGTCAGCAGCGACACACCGTTCTCGTCGGGCGGCTGGAAGTTGCAGACGAGGTAGCCGACGGGCAGGGCCGTGTAGCCGTTGATACGCTGGCGCGTCACGCACTCGTCGATCCAGGCGCCCGTTCGCTTGCCGTTGCGCGCAAACAGGTCGGTGTAGAAACCGCCGATGACCTCGCCGTCCTGGCTGACGCTGTAATAGCGAACGTCCTCGTGCCATGCGGTGACATTGTCGTCGGGGGACAACTCCACACCATAGAGCTGCGAGGCGAGCGCGAACAGGCCATCCTTGACGGTCGCTGCAGGGAAGTAGGCCCGCAACGCCTCGTTCGAGACCGAGAAGCGGTCCTGCTTGAACTTCTCGAGCCAGTAAACGACGTCCCAGGCCTCGAGGTGCATGCCGGCAAATTCCGTCAGCTCGGCCAGTTCCCGCTCGGCCGCGGCGCGCGTGTGTGCCGAGAGTTCACGCAGGAACCCGATGACCTGCGCGGGGGTGTCGGCCATTTTCGTCGCGAGGGAATACTCGGCGTAATTGTCGAAGCCGACGAGATTGGCTGCCTCGTGGCGCAGCGCGAGAATGCGTTCGATGTTGTTGCTGTTGTCCCATTTCGGGTCCTTGCAGAGCTCGGAACCGCGCGTCACCCAGCCGCGGTAGAGCGCTTCGCGCAGGTCCCGCGAGTCCGCCTGCTTCATGACGGCATCGTAGGTCGGGAAATCGAGCGACAGCAGCCAGCCGTCGAGACCCTCGGCCTTCGCGTCCTCGGCCGCGCGCGCCAACAGGGCCTCGGGCAGGCCGCGCAGGTTATCCACGTCCGTGATATTTAGCGACCAGGCGTCGGACGAGTCCAGGACATTGTGCTCGAACGTGGCCTGCACCCTGGCGAGTGTCTGCATGATCGCCTTGAAGCGATTCTTGGCGTCTTCCTCGAGATCGACGCCGGCGAGATGGAAGTCGCGCAGCGCGTGATCGACGGCGCTGCGACTCTCGGCGGACGCATCAACCGGCAGGGTTTCGCGAACCCGCGCATAGGCGCGCTGCAGGTCCACGTTTTGCGAAATCTCGGTCCCGTACTCTGTCAGCAATGGCAGCGCCTCTTTGTAGGCCTCACGCCATTCCGTGGAGCCGAGTACACTCTGCAGGTGAATGACGGGCGACCAGACGCGGCCGAGTTCGTGGTCCATGTGTTCGACCGGTGCCACGAGGGCGTCGATATCCGGCGCGGCATCCGACGCCAGCAGGGTATTGAGCTGCGCGCGGTTGTCCGCGATGATCTTGCGGATCGCGGGCAACACGTGTTCGGGCTGTATCTCGTCAAAGCGCGGCAGAGACGACGTATCGAGCAGCGGGTTCATGGGCCGGTTGATATCCTTAATTGGCGCCGCATATTAGCACATGCGCCCGGGCCCACCGGATGCCCACCAGAAGCGAAAAGGACGACATAACGTGACGGAACATTACGATCTCCTCGTGATCGGCGGCGGAAGCGGCGGGCTGGCACACGCGCAGCGGGCGGCGGAGTACGGCGCGAAAGCCGCCGTCGTCGAACACGGACCGCTCGGCGGCACCTGCGTTAACGTCGGCTGCGTGCCAAAAAAAGTCATGTGGTATGCCGCGCACCATGCCCACGGCCTCCATCATGTCGCCGACTACGGTTTCGACGTCGAGGTGAAGGGCCACGACTGGGCCGGGCTCAAACAACGTCGCGACGCCTACATCGAGCGGCTCAACGGCATCTACGAGCGCAACCTCGACAAGCGCGGCGTCACGTACCTGGCCGGGCACGCCCGTTTTGTCGACGCACACACGGCCGACATCGACGGTCGCCGCGTGACGGCAGACCGCTTCGTTATTTCGACCGGCGGACGGCCTGCGGTTCCCGCTATCCCGGGTGCCGAACTGGGCATTACGTCGGACGACTTCTTCGAACTCGAAGCGCGGCCGCAGCGCGTGCTGATCGCTGGCAGCGGCTACATCGCCGTCGAACTGGCCGGCATCTTCAACGCGCTCGGCTCGAACGTACGACTCGTCGTACGCAAGGACAGTGTGCTGCGCGAATTCGACACGATGCTCGCCGAGCGGCTCATGGACTGCATGGACCGCGAGAACGTCGATCTCGTGACGCGCGTCGTGCCGAAGTCGGTCGAGAGGACGGACGAGGGTCTCGTGCTGCGCGCCGAGGACGGGCGGAAATTCGGTCCGGTCGATTGCGTGCTGTGGGCGATCGGACGCTCGCCGAACACGGGCTCGCTCGATGCCGGCAAGGCCGGCGTCGCAATGGACGAGTACGGCTTCGTGCCGACCGACGATTACCAGCAGACCAACGTCGAACACATTTTTGCGATCGGCGACGTGACCGGGAGGGCTGCCCTGACGCCCGTCGCGATCGCGGCCGGCCGGCGCCTGGCGGATCGGCTTTACGGCGGCATGGAAGGCCGGCATCTCGACTACGGCCTGATCCCGACCGTGATCTTCTCGCACCCGACGATCGGCACGGTCGGCCTGACCGAGGCCGCGGCGCGTGAGAAATACGGCGACGACATCAAGATTTATGTGTCGGATTTCATCGGCATGTACTACGCGCTCGGCACGAACAAGAAGCGGTCCGTCATGAAGTTGATCACGACGGGCGACGAGGAACGCGTCGTCGGCTGTCACATCATAGGCGAAGGCGCCGACGAGATGCTGCAGGGCTTCGCAGTCGCGATGCGCATGGGCGCGACCAAGCAGGATTTCGACGACACGGTGGCGATTCACCCGA
>JBFJQO010000095.1:0-8369 GCA_041616535.1 Woeseiaceae bacterium
CCAGCCGGAACGAGGTCTCGAGCGAATTCGACACGCCGAGGAACGGGCACAGCCCGAGGAAGTAGGCCAGGACGAAGTTGTTGACCAGGAGGGCGCTGACGAAGATCCAGAGCAGGTTGTCCATCAGTGACCGCTCCTTTCCGCTTCGGCGACGTCGGCGAGGAACTCGTCTTTCTTGAACTTGAACCAGTTGAAGAACAACAGGATCACGCCGAGGGTCAGGAAGCCGCCCGGCGGCAGGATCATGATAATCCAGGGCTCGAAGCTCTCGCCGAACAGCTTGACGCCGAACAGCGCGCCGTCGCCGAGGATCTCGCGCACCGCGCCCAGTGAGAACAGGGCGACGAGGAAACCGACGGCCATGCCGAGTGCGTCCATGACCGCGAGCTTGGTCGGGTAGCGCGACGCGAACGCCTCCTGTCGCCCGAGGATCAGACAGTTGGCGACGATCAACGGGATGAACGCGCCGAGTTCCTTGTGCACCTTGGGAACGAGCGCGAGCAGCGTGTAATCGACGATCGTTACGAAGGTCGCGATGATGATGATGAAGCAGGAAATACGCACCTGCTTCGGGATGATGTGGCGGAACGTCGAGACGAGGAAACTGGAACCGACCAGCACGAACATCGACGCCATGCCCATCGCGATGGCGTTGATGGCCGAGTTGGTCACTGCGAGCATCGGGCACATGCCGAGCACCTGCGCAAACACCGGGTTGTCGCGCCAGATACCCTTGACGAATTCGTCGTAGGTCTCGTTCTTCTTCATCGTCCTGCCCCGGTGCCGCCTTCGTTCGGTACCTCGAGTTCGGGTTCGTTGCCGGGCGGTGGTAACTGGCCCGCCCAGGCCATGTGCGTCTCGTTGATGATGCGCACGATCGCCTTCGAGGAGATCGTCGCACCCGTGATCGCGTCGACATGATTATCGGCCGTCTTCGTGCCTTTCTTCACGGCGACGATCTCGGGCTCGACCGCGAGCGCATAAAACTCGTCCACGAAATCCATGTCCTTGTAGATCTTGTCGCCGAGCCCCGGGGTCTCGCGGCTCTCGAGCACTTCCATGCCGACGACGAGCTTTTCGGCCGGCTTGTAGCCGTAGAGAATGGCGATCGTGTCCTGGAAGCCCGGACCCGCGCCCGGCATGGCATAGCCGACGAAACCGCCGTCGTCGTCATAGCCGCCGTACACGACGGGCTCGTCTTTGGCCGGCTCGGGCACGACGACGAGTTCGCCGCCGCGATAGACGAGCGCCTGCATGTCCGTTACGCCAGGGAGCACCTTGAACACGGCTTCGCGCAGTTCGCGCGCCTTGTTGGCTGTGATCGTCGGCAGCGTCGATTCGTAAATGCCGATGATTGCGACGCCGGATATCAGGCCCCCGATCGCCAGCGTCAGGATGAGCCGCAGCGAACTCGGCGCGGCAGCGTTCTTCTGCGCGTCGCCGGCCATCAGGATTTCGCCTCGCGACCGAACACGCGCGGTTGCGTGTAGCGGTCGATGAGCGGTGTCGCGGCATTCATGAGCAGGATCGCGTACATGACGCCCTCGGGCAGCCCACCGAATACGCGGATGAGCATGACGAGCACACCGACGCCGATGCCGAATATCCAGGCGCCCTTCGGGGTGACGGGTGACGTGACCGGGTCGGTCGCCATGTAGATGGCGCCGAGCAACAGTCCACCCGAGAAGATCGAAAACAGCGGCGTCGGAAAGCGCTCCGCGTCGAACAGGACGAGCACCGCCGAGAAGATCGCGACCGTACCGAGGATGCTGACCGGGATGCGCCAGTCGAGATCGCGGCGGATCCACAGGTAGACGCCGCCGAGCAAGAGCAGCAAGCCGCTCGTCTCGCCGATGGAGCCGCCGATCCGGCCCCACGCCAGGTTCCACAGCGGCGTGGCTTCCTGCTCGAACTTGAACAGGCCGAGCGGCGTCGCGCCGCTGATACCGTCGACGCCCGCCTGCATGAACGGCAATGCGAGGTTGCCGGCCTGCATGCCGAAGACGCCCGGCGCGACGGGCGCCCAGGTCGTCATCGCGATCGGAAACGTCGCCAGCAGGAAGGCGCGGCCGAGCAACGCGGGATTGAAGAGATTGTGGCCGAGGCCACCCCAGATCACCTTGCCGAGGCAGATACCGACGAAGCCGCCGAGAAAGGCCATCCACATCGGCAAGCCGGGCGGCAGCGTCAGGCCCAGCAACAGGCCGGTCAGCAGGCCGCTGCCGTCGAGCAGCGAGGTGCCACGCGATTCGCGCCCCGCGAACGCCCACTCCGCGGCGACGGCGCCGAGGATCGATGCACCGAGGACCAGCACGGCGCTCATGCCGAAGAACCAGATCGCCGCGCCGGTGGCGGGCAGCAAGGCGAAAATCACGTCGCGCATCGCCTTCGGTGTCGTCATGGCCTGGCGTAACAGCGGTGCGTGGAACAGGAGCAGCCTGGGATCCTTGTTCTTCACGCGTCGGGCTCCTTGCGGTGGGCGAGGTCATCCTTGGCCGTGCGGATGAGCTGCACGATCGGGATGTTCGACGGGCACGCAAACGTGCAGCAGCCGCACTCAACGCAATCCTGGACGTGATAGGCCTTCATCTCGTCGTACAGGCGCGCGCGCGACAGTCGCGCGAGACGCGACGGGTTGAGGAAGTACGGACAGGCTTCGAGGCAACGGCCGCAGCGTATGCACGGGTATTCCTTGCGCCCCGAGGTCACGGCCTCCGCGAACACGAGAATGCCCGAGCAGCCTTTGAGGACCGGGACGTCGAGACTCGCGACGGGCCGCCCCATCATCGGGCCGCCCATGACGATTTCACGGGAGCCGGGCTTCAGTCCGCCGCAGAAGCGCACGACGTCGCGTATCGAGGTGCCGAGCGGCACGACGAGGTTGGCCGGGTACGTGACGCCCGGGCCCGCCACCGTGACGATGCGCTCGATCAACGGCATGCCGCGCAGGAAGTAGTCGGCGACCGCGACGATCGTGCCGACATTGTTGACGTTGACGCCGACGTCGCGCGGCAACTGGCCGGCCGGCACCTCCACGCCGAAGACGCTGCGAATCATCATCTTCTCGGCGCCTTGCGGGTACTTGACCTTGAGCGAGACGACGCGCACCGGCTGACCTTTCGGGATGCGGCGCCGGATCGCCTCGATCGCATCGGGTTTGTTGGACTCGATGCCGATCACGGTTTCCTCGGCACCGAGCTTCTGCCGCATGATCTCGGCGCCTTCGAGCAATGCATCGGGACGTTCGATCATGAGCCGGTGGTCATTGGTCAGGAACGGCTCGCACTCGGCGCCGTTGACGAGCAGGTGGCGGATCGTCGTGCCTTCGGGTACCGAGAGCTTGACGTGCGAAGGGAACGCGGCGCCGCCCATGCCGACGATGCCGGCCATCTGTACGGCCTCGATGAACGTCTCGAGCGACATCGAGCGCCAGTCGGGAATGGCCTCGGTATCGACTTCCTGCGTGGCGAACGGGTCTGCATCGATGCCGATCGCGGGCGCGAAGTTACCGTCGACGCCGCGAAAGTCGCCGACCTTCGTGACCGTGCCCGTCACGGGACTGTGCAGGGCCGTCGACACGAAGCCGCCCGGTTCCGCGATCAGTTGTCCGCGGTGGACCGGCTGTCCTTCCTCGACGACCGGGCGGCATGGCACGCCGATGTGCTGGCCGAGCGGCATGACGTAGTGCTTGCCGAAGGGCACGCGCTGGATCGGCAGGTCTTCGGTCTGGTCCTTGTGATGCGCCGGGTGGACTCCGTGTTCGAAACCGCGGCGCAGGCGGCGGAACGCTTTCACGGGTCTCTCCGGCGCGACGCGAGTTCGAGCAGCCGACTGCGCAGCTTGCCCGCGATCTCGGCCTTCGTCTTGTCGCGGGCCGCCGCGAGTTCCGCTGCGGCGGCCTGTTGCTGCGCATCGAGTTCGCCCTGATGTTCGGCCGCGACTTCGGCGCGAATCTCCGCTTCGACCTTTTCGGTGAACGGCGTGACGTCGCCGGCGAGTTCCTGCAGCGTTTGCCAGGTTTGCGCGCAGTGGTCTGCCGCGCGCTCGAGGTCGCTGTCCGACGACGATGCGAAGCGCGACTGGGCGCGCGCCCAGTCGGAGACCGTCAGTTCAGCGGATGCCGGGTTCCGATCGAGGCTGATGCGGGTTCCGAAGACGCCCTCGTGCCGCGGGTCGTAGCGGAACAGCGGCAGGGCGCGGGCCTCGACGGCATCGCGCGCAAGCTCGATGCAGCGTTCGGCGGCGAAGCCGTCGCGCGACGGGCTCGGCGTATAGACCTGGATGAGCGCGGGCCCCCTGAACGACAGCGCATCCGACAGGCAGCCGTGCAGGTGGTCGGCGTCGGCGATCGACGATTGCGCCACGTAGGCGTGGCGTTGTGCGAGCGCGAGCATGCCGACGTCGACCGGCGACAGGTCGAGCGCGCTGAGCAGCAGCACCTTGACCGGCAGGCCCGAGTTCAGCAGCCAGATAAGCTGCGCGAGGCCGCGGCCGGCGAGCATGTCGTCACTGCCGACGAGCAACAGCGGCGGGCAGAGGTCCAGCTCGTCGTCGGCCAGGTCCTGCCATTGCAGGTTCGCGAGCGCGTCACGCTTGAAGTCGAGGCCGTCCGGCCGTTCGATCTCGAGGCGCGCGAGCCGCAGCATGCGCACGAGTTCAGTCGTCTCGTCGAGGTGTCCCTCGACGAGTCCCGCCGCGAGTTGTGCCGCGTCGCCGTTCGAGTCGACGGCCACCGGTACCTGGAACGGGTTGGCCGGGAAACGCGCGGCCCAGGAGGTCATCGAGTGGCCCGTGATGGCGAGGCCGTAGCGGGCGCGGCCGAGTCCGTGTTCGCCGGTCGTGAGCCGGTGATGTGCCGTGGCCAGCTCTTTGGACAGCTCGATCAGGCGCAGCAGGTGGGCGGTATCGACGGAATGATCGGCATCGCCGCCGGCGACCCGCTCGGCCAGTGTCGACAGGTCCACGCGCGGGCTGGACAGCGACTCGAGCTGCTCGGAGATCGCGTCGAGATCCTCGACGGGGAGGGTACCCGAGAGCGTGTCGCGGATTTTTCCGGCCAGTTGTTCGCCGGCGTCGGCCAGTTCGTTCGCGAAACGCTGTACCACGGGTTGCTGGTGATACTCGGTGGCCGCCAGTGCGAGGCGCACGGCTGCTTTTTCGCCCGACCCGGGCTCGCCGACGTTGCTGCCAGCCAGCGCGAACTGGCACGCGCGGGTCAACAGCATCGCGGCAGCGGGCCCGATGTCACCATGCCCGGCCGCTCGTTCGAGCGAATCGCCGGTCGTGTCGGGCGTTGCCGACCAGGTTTCCCAGAGCGCGTGCGATGCGTCCAGGAACTCGTCATCGACGTCCTGCGGCTGCAGCGCGCCGGGTTCGCAGGCGCGGATGCAGATGCCGCAGGACTGGCACGCGTCGGCGTTGACGACGATGGACAGCAACTCGGCGCTGTCTTTCTTTTTCGCCTCGGCGTCATGGAAAAACGGTTTCGCGACGACGGCGGGAAGGGCGCCGAACTCCGCGACGATGGCGGCGATACCCTCCTGGATCGTATGCTTGCGATCGTCGGGCAACGGCGCCTTGTCGAGGAGCCAGGCAAACGCCTCGTCGAGCATCTCGCCGAACGTGGCCGGTGGTGTCTCGGTCTTGCGGTTGCTCGCAATGATGCGGGACGCGAGCTTGCCGGCAACCTGACGGACCGCCTCCGCGCCCGTCCGCCGAATGCCGGCGTCGATCAACGCGGCGGGCCCGGCCGCGACCACGCCGATCGCGCTGTCCGGACAATGCGTCCAGCAGTCGCCGCAGCCCGTGCACGCGGCGGGGTCCAGCACCGGCAGCCATGCCCCGCGCTCGCCGGCGTCGCCAAACGTCGCGGTGAGCGGCGGCATGCTGCCCGATGCGAGAAACGGGTCCGCGGTCAGGCGGTCCGTCCGGCCGTCGCGATACAGGATCCCGGTCTGGTCCCAGAAGCGCGGCAGGCTGGCGACGCGATCGTCGCTGCGGCCGAGTTCGCGCACCGCCGGTGGCACGCTGTCGCGCCGCTTCGGCGCCGCCGGCTCGTCCGTTTCGATCTCTTCGATATTGTCGAGCCCGGCCTGGAATGCGTCCATCGCCGCGTCGCGCTGTTCCGCGGGCAGGGCGTCGAGCATGCCGCGCCGGACCCCGGCAACGCGCCGGGCTTTCGCGTCGAGCTTGCCCGCGCGGAGCAGAACGCCGAACAGTCCACCGAGCAGCGTGTCGTCGGCCGGCTCGCCTGCCGCGATGCCGTAGCGCCGGCCGTCGTCGTGCAGCGTGACCTGACGTCGCGCGACGTCGAGCGTGACGTCGGGCTCGATTTCGTCGCCCGGATCGAGCAGCGCGTCGCCGTGCACGAGCCAGTCGGAATTTTCGCCACAGCGGCTGCGGATGCGGCCGCCTTCGAGTGCGTGCAGGACGGCGGCGGCCGCGCCCGTGAGGGCTTCGCGCCCGTCGTGCCGGATCGTGATGGCGAGTGTATTCGCCTGTTGTGACGGCGCGTCGGGGGCCGTCGCCCGCATGCCGCGCCGGCCCGCATCCGGGTATGCTCGGCGCAGCGCATCGAGCAACACCGCCCGCTTCGGCTGGTCGCCGGCGTCGTCATCGAACGCGATGCCGAGGAACAACGGGTCGGCCGTTCGCTCGGCCCCCTCAACGCACAACGAGACGACGTCCGCGGGCCGCAACGGGAGGCCGCCGACGCCATAGACGACGCTGCCGCAATCCGGTTGCCGGCCCTTGGCGTACAGGCTCGCCCGGACCTCGCGGGTCAAAGGCGGCTCCGCCGACAGCGCGGTATCGCCGCGCTCCAGCACGAATACGCGGTCCGCCTCGCCGAGTGCGGCGGCAAGTGCGGCGCGCGGGAATGGGCGCAATGCATGGACGCCGGCGACGCCGACACGCAGCTTGTGCTGCTTGCGCAGCGCGTCGGCGGCAAGCCGGACCGTCTCGATTCCCGCGCCCTGCGCGACGAGGACGATCTTCGCCCCGTCGATGCGATGCTGCGACACGGTGTCATGGTCCCGCCCGGTAACGGCCGCGAATTCCGCCAGGGCGCGGCTGAGCGATTCGCTCACGAATTCGTCGAAATAGGTTCGCCGCGCGGCGGCACCGAGCGCAAAGCCTTGCCGGTCGAATACGGCGCCCGTCAGCATCGGTTCGTCGAGGTCGTGCCAGATCGGCAGGCGGCGTCGCGTGTCGCCGAACAGCAGTTTCTGTGCGGCGGTGGGCGCATCGATGACGTCGCGTGCGGCGCCGACGAAACGCGCAGCCTGTGTCGGGGACAGCAGGGTCACGTCCTGCGGCGCATGCGCGGTTTGTTCGTCGTCCATGACGACGACGCCCGGCACCAGTGTCTCTTCCGCGACGCGTCGTGCGACAAACGTGAAGTCGACCGCCTGCTGCACAGTGTCGGCCACGAGGACGAAGCATCCCGAGTCGGCGGAGAGATGGACGGTGTCGTGGGCGCTGCCGAGCGCGCCGCCGTGCGCCGCCGCCGCGCGCGTCGACAGGTGCAATACCAACGGCGCGTGTCGGCCGGCCGCCGCGATCAGCAGGTCCTGGGCCGTCGCGATGTCGGGCCCGGACAAGCAGGCCGTGGCACGCTTTCCGGCAAGCGCGAGTCCCGTGGCCGCGGCCACGACGCCGCGCGGGCCCTCAGCCGATGCGACGATGCGGCTTCCGGCGGCTTCCTCCGAGATCGCGACGGCGGCGTTGCCGTCGAGGACGGTGTCGAGACCCTGGTCGCGAATATCCGTCCCGGCAGGCGCACCGAAGGCCTTGCGGTACCAGCGGATTGCGATGTCGCGCAGGCTCGCCATCAGGCACCCCTTACTTTGCGGGATTCCTGGTCCTGGAACTGCTCGCGCTCCAGCCAGACGATGGCGTTGGTCGGGCAACGGAACGTCGCATCAGGCGTCTCAGGACCGCCAGCCGAGAAGTCGATGATGGGCAGGTTGCCTTCCATGCGAATGAGGTCGGGCGCGGCATCGGCCGCGCAACGGCCGCAGGCGTCGCACGCCGTCGCACAAAGTTGTGTCGCCGCATCGCCGGCGAGCGGTATGTTGCATTGCACGTACAGGTGCTGGTTCAGCGGCAAGAGTTCGAACAGGTCTTTCGGACAAGCCGCGACACAGTCCGGGCAGGCGCGGCATTTCTCGGTGTCCACCTGCGGCAGGCCGTTCGCATTCATGTGAATGGCATCGAAGGTGCAGGCCCGCTCGCAGTCGCCAAGCCCGAGGCAGCCCCACGCACAGCCCTTGCCGCCGCCCGACACGATGGCCGCGGCGCGGCAGCCCTCGAAGCCGCGGTACTCGGCAATCTGGTGTGCCTGTCGCTGGCCGCCCGCGCAGCGCAGG
>JBFJQO010000096.1:0-8211 GCA_041616535.1 Woeseiaceae bacterium
ATCACGGCGCCGAGCCTGGCCGAGTTCGGCCTCGTGGACGAGGTGCTCGAGGAACCGCTCGGCGGCGCGCACCGCAAGCCGAAAGAAGCGGCCGAGGTGATTCGCAACGCGATTCTCAAGAGTCTCGACGAGCTCGGGTCGCTGTCGACGGAGCAGCTGCTGGCCGAGCGACAGCAGCGCCTGGCGAGCTTCGGGCAGTACAAAGAAGCGTGAGCTTCACGCGCGAGCAGGTATTCGAACGACTCGCGGCGCTCGAACACCAGGCCGGCCGGCCGACCCGCTACGTCATTGCCTTCAGCGGCGGCCTCGATTCGTCGGTGCTCGCGCACGCCCTCGCGGGTGCGGATCGTCCCGTCGTCGCCGTGCACATCGATCACGCCCTGCAGGCGGAGTCGGCCGACTGGAGCCGGCACTGCAGGGCCTTCGCCGGAGCGCTCGGCATCGAATTCCGTTACCGCAAGGTCGAGGTGCAGCTCGAGTCCGGCAAGGGCCCCGAGGCGTCGGCGCGCGACGCGCGTTACGCGGCCCTGCACGCCGAGCTCGGCCAGGGCGACTGGCTGCTCAGTGCGCACCACCAGGAGGATCAGGCCGAGACGCTGCTGCTCAATCTCGTCCGCGGCAGCGGCCCGGCCGGCATCGCCGGCATCGGCGTGCTGCGGCGATTCGGTCCGGGGTGGCTCGTGCGTCCGCTGCTGTATTTCGAGCGGGCCGACCTCAAGGCCTACGCCGACGCGCATGCCATCGAGTGGATCGAGGATCCGTCCAACAAGGACAAACGCTTCGATCGCAACTTCCTGCGCCACGAAATCCTGCCGCGACTGAAGACGCGCTGGCCCGATATCGCGGCCCGCCTGCAGCGCTCCGCGATGCATGCAGGCGAGGCCACGAGCCTGCTGACCGACCTGGCCGGCATCGACCTCGAGGCGCTGGGCGGCCA
Organism: Woeseiaceae bacterium; assembly: GCA_041616535.1. Lineage (GTDB taxonomy): Bacteria > Pseudomonadota > Gammaproteobacteria > Steroidobacterales > Woeseiaceae > UBA1847. The sequence goes on from JBFJQO010000096.1 coordinate 938, forward strand.
CGCTGATCGCCTGCCGGTCAGCGACGTACTGGACCTGTCGCGTTACCGCCAGAAGAATCTGATCCGCTATGCGCTGCGTTCTCTGGGCCTGACCGTGCCGACGGCGTTGCAGCTCGACACGATCATCGACGAGGTGCTGCCGGCGCGTGCGGACGCGCAGCCGCAGGTGCGCTGGCCCGGCGGCTCGGTCCGGCGTTACCGCGACTGCCTCTACCTGCTGCCCGACGAACTGGCCGACGTGCTGCCCACCGGGCCAATCGCGGGTAGCCGCATCGCGCTCGGCGAGGGGCTCGGCAGCCTGTATTTCGAGCCGGGCGTCGAGCGCGGCCTCGATCCGCGCCTGGTCGGCCCGAAGCTGCGGCTCGCATCGCGCGAAGGGGGCGAGAAGATTCGGCTTGATGGTCAACGACATACGAGCAAACTCAAGAAACTGCTTCAAGAAGAGGGCATCGTTCCCTGGATGCGCGACCGCATCCCGCTCGTGTACGCCGGCGACGACCTCGTCGCCGTGGGCGATCTCTGGATCGCGGCCGGGGCGGCCGCGACACCGGGTGTCGCGGTGCGCTGGGAGGGGCGCCCGGCGGTGCACTAGCACGGCGGTCGTTGTCTAGCCGTCAGCGTTTGGGTAGACTTGAATACCGTCTTTTATCCAACGACGGTGGACAGATTAAGGGTTGGAAAAAGCACGCCGTGGTGCTTTGCTCCAGCCCTTTTTCATTGGACAAGTGAATTAATGACATCTTACGTTTTCATCACCGGCGGTGTTGTGTCCTCCCTCGGGAAGGGCATCACGTCGGCGTGCCTCGGCGCGATCCTCGAGGCGCGCGGTCTCACGATCAGCATGATCAAGCTCGATCCGTACATCAACGTGGATCCGGGCACGATGAGCCCGTTCCAGCACGGCGAGGTGTTCGTCACGCATGACGGCACGGAGACCGATCTCGACCTCGGCCATTACGAGCGCTTCGTGCGCACTGCGAAGACCGGGCGCCACTCGAACTACACGACGGGCCGCATCTACGAAAGCGTGATCGCCAAGGAGCGGCGCGGCGATTATCTCGGGGCGACGGTGCAGGTCATCCCGCACATCACCAACGAGATCAAGGAAAGCGTCAAGAAAGGTGCCGGCGATGCCGATATCTGCCTCGTCGAGATCGGCGGCACGGTCGGCGACATCGAGTCGCTGCCGTTCCTCGAGGCGATTCGCCAGATGGGCGTCGAACTCGGCCACGACCGCGTCGTCTACGTGCACCTGACACTGGTGCCGTACATCCCGACCTCGTCCGAGATCAAGACCAAGCCGACGCAGCACTCGGTCAAGGAACTGCGCTCGATCGGCATCCAGCCCGACATCCTCGTTACGCGCTCCGAACAGCCGCTGCCCGACGACGAGAGAAAAAAGATCGCATTGTTTACGAATGTGCCTGAAAAGGCTGTAATTTCTGCCTACGATGCGGACGATCTTTACAAGATCCCGCGGATGATGCACGAGCAGGGACTCGATGAGATCGTCGCCCGGCAACTCGGGCTCGACCTGCCGCCCGCGGACCTCAGCGAATGGGACGCCGTCGTCGAGGCGAAGCAGAACCCGACCGCCGAGGTCGACGTGGCCATGGTAGGCAAGTACATGGATCTCAAGGACTCGTATATCTCGCTGGTCGAGGCGCTGCAGCACGGCGGCATCCACACGCGCACCAAGGTCAACTTGCATTTCCTGGAGTCGACCGATCTCGAGAAAGAAGGGCGTGCCGTGCTCGAGCGAATGGACGGCATTGTCGTGCCCGGCGGCTTCGGCGATCGCGGCATCGAGGGCAAAGTCGAGGCCGTGCGGCTCGCGCGTGAGAAAGGCATCCCGTACCTTGGCATCTGCCTCGGCATGCAAGTCGCGGTCATCGAGGCGGCCCGTAATCTCGCGGGGCTCGAGGGCGCCATGAGCACCGAGTTCGATCCCGACACGCCCCACCCGGTCATCGGCCTGATCACCGAATGGCAGGATGCGAGCGGCGCCACCGAGGAGCGCGACGAGGCGTCGGACCTCGGCGGCACGATGCGGCTCGGAGGGCAGGAGGTCACGCTCGTCGAGGGCTCCCTCGCGGCACGGGCCTATGGCATCACGCGTATCGTCGAGCGCCATCGTCACCGCTACGAGGTCAATAACCACTACCGCGAACGCCTGTCCGATGCGGGGCTGACGTTCTCGGGGCTGTCGGTCGACGACCTCGTCGAGACGGTCGAGATCGAGGACCATCCTTTCTTCCTGGCCAGCCAGTTCCATCCCGAGTTCACGTCGAACCCGCGCGACGGCCACCCGCTGTTCAAGAGCTTCATCGCCGCCGTCCGTGCGCACGCGCAGGGCGAATTGCCCGAGGCGGCCCAGGGATGAGGCTCTGCGGTTTCGAAGCCGGTAACGACCGGCCCGTCTTCCTGATCGCGGGCACCTGCGTCGTCGAGAGCGAGCAGATGTCGATCGACACGGCCGGCGCGCTCAAGGAGATCACGTCCGAGCTGGGTATCCCGTTCATCTACAAGTCCTCGTTCGACAAAGCAAACCGCTCGTCGCGCGACGGCTTCCGCGGCCCCGGCATGGAGGAGGGCCTGCGCATCCTCGGCGAGGTGAAAAAGCAACTCGGACTGCCCGTGCTCACCGACGTGCACGAAGACACCCCCATGGGCGAGGTGGCCGACGTCGTCGACGTGCTGCAGACGCCCGCCTTTCTGTGCCGGCAAACGAATTTCATCCTGCGCACGGCCGCGACCGGCCTGCCCGTGAACATCAAGAAAGGCCAGTTCCTGTCGCCGTGGGAAATGCAGAACGTCGTCGACAAGGCGAAATCGACGGGCAACGAGAACATCATGGTCTGCGAGCGCGGTTTCTCGTTCGGCTACAACAACCTCGTGTCCGACATGCGCAGCCTTGCGGTCATGCGCGGCACGGGCGCACCCGTCGTGTTCGACGCGACACACTCGGTGCAACAGCCGGGCGGCCTCGGCTCGGCCTCGGGCGGGCGCCGCGAGTTCATCCCGGTGCTGGCGCGCGCCGCGGCGGCAGCGGGGGTCGCCGGATTCTTCATGGAGACCCACCCGGACCCGGAAAACGCGCTCAGCGACGGCCCGAACGCCTGGCCGCTCGACAAGATGAAAGCACTGCTGGAAACGCTCGTGTCCATCGACGCGATCGTCAAACAACACGGCTACCATGAGGCCGACTTCGGCCTCGGAGTACCCGACTCGCCTTAGACCAGGAAATAAGATGATCAAGATAACGCACGTGCGTGGTCGGGAAATCCTCGACTCACGCGGCAACCCCACGGTAGAGGCGGACGTCACGCTCGCCGACGGCAGCACCGGCCGGGCGGGCGTGCCCTCGGGCGCCTCCACGGGCACGCGAGAGGCGGTCGAGCTGCGCGACGGTGACAAGTCGCGCTACCTCGGCAAGGGCGTGCAAAGAGCCGTCGCCAACGTCAACGGCGTGCTGCGCGAGGCGCTGCTCGCCGGCGAATTCGCCGACCAGCGCGCCGTCGACGATCGCATGCGCGAACTCGACGGCAGCGATAACAAGGGCAAGCTCGGCGCCAACGCGCTGCTCGCGATCTCGCTGGCCACGGCCAAGGCCGTCGCGGCTTCGCGAGGCGTGTCGCTGTTTCGGCACTTAGGGCAAGGCACGATGATGCCCGTGCCGATGATGAACATCATCAACGGCGGCGCCCACGCCAACAACAGTGTCGATATCCAGGAGTTCATGATCCTGCCGGTCGGCGCCGATCGTTTTTCCGAGGCGCTGCGCCACGGCACCGAGGTATTCCACAGCCTCAAGAGCGTGCTGAACGGCATGGGCCTGAACACGGCCGTCGGCGACGAGGGCGGCTTCGCGCCCGACCTGCCCTCGAACCGCGCCGCGCTCGACACGATCATGACCGCGATCGAGAAGGCCGGCTTCAAGGCAGGCACCGACATCCTGCTCGGTCTCGACGTGGCGAGCTCGGAGTTCTACACGGACGGCGTCTACGATCTCGAATCGGAAGGCCGGCAGTTCGACGCCGCCGGGTTCGCCGATTTTCTCGCCGAACTCGCCGATGCCTACCCGATCATCACGATCGAGGACGGCATGGACGAGGCCGACTGGGACGGCTGGCGCCTCCTGACCGACAAGCTGGGGAAAAGCGTGCAGCTCGTCGGCGACGACCTGTTCGTGACGAACACGTCGATCCTGAAGCGCGGCATCGACGAGAAGATCGCCAATTCGATCTTGATAAAACCCAACCAAATCGGTACCTTAAGCGAAACTCTTGATGCAATTACTATGGCAGACAAGGCGGGCTACTCCGCCGTGATCTCGCACCGGTCCGGCGAAACGTCGGACGCGACGATCGCGGACATCGCGGTAGGCACGTCGGCGACCCAGATCAAGACCGGTTCCCTGTCGCGGTCGGATCGCGTCGCGAAGTACAACCAGCTGCTGCGCATCGAAGAGGAACTGGGCGACGAGGCAGGGTATGCGGCGCGCGATGCGTTTTCGGTGAAGGTTGGCTAAGAATTTCCTACTGGTGTTGCTCGTGCTTGCGGGGCTCGGCCTGCAGGCCGAGCTGTGGTTGTCCGACGACGGTTATCGCAAGACGCTGAAGTTGCGTGCGGCCGTCGCCGAACAGCGCGCGCTCAACGAAGACCTGCGCACGCGCAACGCCGCGCTCGATGCCGAGGTCGTGAACCTCAAGCAAGGTCGCGACGCCGCCGAGGAACGCGCCCGCACCGACCTCGGCATGATCGGCCGGCAGGAGACCTTCTACCAGGTCGTGCCCGTCGCCGACGCCCGCTAGCCGGGCTTCCTGCATGGCATTGCCGGACTGGGCCCGCGCGCACGGGTCTCCGTTGTTCCGGGCCGCGATCCGCACGGAACCCGCGGACTTCCAGGTTCGCGAACATCTCGGCTGGGCGCTCTCGGGCGACGGTGAGCACGATTACCTGCGCGTCGAGAAGACCGGGGCGAACACCGAGTGGGTGGCTCGCCAACTCGCCCGCTTCGCGGACGTGCCTGCCAGGGACGTCGGCTATGCCGGCCTCAAGGATCGCCATGCCGTCACGGAGCAGTGGTTCAGCGTGCCGCGCTGGCATTCTCCCGACTGGTCGCGGCTCGACGTCGCCGGCGTCAGGACGCTCGACGTGCAACGTCACAACCGGAAACTGCGCCGCGGCGCGCACACGTCGAATGCGTTCCGCATCGTCCTGCGCGGGCAGGGTATCGAGGCGCATGCCGCGGCGCTCGAGGAGCGCATGACCCGGATCCGGCAGCAGGGCGTGCCGAACTACTTCGGCGAACAGCGCTTCGGACGCGCCGGCACGAACCTCAGGCTCGCCGACCAGTGGGCGGCCGGGAAAAAGCTGCCACGGCACTCGCGCAGCCTCGCGATCTCGACGGTGCGCTCGTACGTGTTCAACGAAGCGCTCAGCCGGCGTGTGCAGGACGGCACCTGGAGCACGCTGCTGCCCGGCGACAAGGCGAATCTCGACGGCACCGCGAGCGTCTTCGACGTCGAGACCGTCGATACCGAGCTCGAGCGGCGCTGCGCCGAACTCGATATTCACCCGGCCGGGGAGCTGGTTGGCGAGGGTTCTGAAGGCGAACCCGAGGCCTGGTTCGAAGCGTTGAATCGGGGAAGGGTGAAGCCGGGGACCCGGAGTCTGCGTTTGCGGGTCAGTCACCTCGAGTGGTCGGTCGAGGGCGACGCTGCTACCGTAGCCTTCACCCTGACGCGCGGGGCGTTCGCCACGGCCGTATTACGGGAGACCTGCGAGACATGACACTCATCGGCGCCGACAACGACTTCGCCCTGATGGCGGCCCTGTTCGTCATTGCGGGCGGCGCATTCCTGGCCGAACGCACGCGTATCGGCTCGCACCTGACCGGCGCCGTCATCGCGATCCTGGTTGCGATCGCCGCGGCCAACCTGCGCATCATCCCGCACTCGGCGCCTGCGTTCGATTTCGTCTTCAGCTACTTCGTGCCGGTGCTGATCCCGCTGTTCCTGTTCAAGGCGAACTTGCGCACGATGCTGTTCGAAACGACGCGGATGACGGGAGCGTTCCTGATCGCGAGCGTCGGCACGATCGTCGGCGTCATTATCGCGGCGAGTCTCCTCGACCTCAGTGCGCTGGCACCGCATGCGACGACCGATCCGGCGCTGCGCGAGGCCGGCATTGCCGGCCTGTTCACGTCGACCTACATCGGCGGTTCCGTGAACTATGCCGCGCTCGGCGAGATCACGGAGCTGCGCAGCGACGCGTCGTTTTTCTCCGCGGCCACGGCCACCGACAACCTGTTCAGCGCCGTTTTCCTGAGCGTGCTCGCGCTGCTGCCGGGCTGGCGCTGGCTGGCGCGTCGATTCTCGTCCCATGACCACGGTGACGAAGTCCGCGTCGCCGAGATGCGCGAGACGATCTCGGCGACGAGCCTGACACTCGCGCTCGCCGCTGCGATCAGCTTCGTGGCGATCGGCGATGCACTCACGGCGCTGACCGGCGTGCCGAGCCTGCGCTACGCCATCATCACGGCGCTGGTGGTCAGCGCCGCGACCCTCTTCCCGCAGTTCATGGAGCGGCTGCACGGGGCATTCGAGATCGGCGTCGGGCTCGCCTTCGTGTTCTTCGCCGCGATCGCGGCCGGCGCGAATCTCGTTGCAATGATCGAGATCGCGCCGCTGCTCGTCGTCCTCGTCGTGATCCTGCTCGGCGTCCACTTGCTCGTGCTACTTGCGGCAGGGAGATTATTCGGACTGACGCTGCCCGAACTCGTCACGGCGTCCAATGCCGCTGTCCTCGGCGCCACGACGGCGCCTGCACTGGCGGCCGCGCGCGGCTGGCACGACCTGGTGACGCCGGGTGTGCTGGTCGGCGTGCTCGGTTACGCACTGGGCACGTTCGCGGGCACGGCGATCTTCCATTTGTGGGCGTAAGACCCTAATTCGTATCGGTATTTTCGCAAATACTGGATATAATAACAGGTGTTCATTCCTTACACGCTCGTGCACGAAGGCGGTTTTCGGATCGACAAGGACTTCCGGGATAACTGGGCGTTTATCCGGCCCGACGGCATCGCCGTGCCCGACGTCGGGTACCGCTCGAAGGACATGATTGACGAGGACATCGGCGATACGGATTACGATCCGCCCGCGGACGGATTATTGAGCGTCATGGAAAATCTGGCCTCGGAGCCGCCGCCGCCCGTCTATTTGCATTAGACACCCGTCTGCTGCAACGAAGGGTCAGACCTGATCACGCCC
>JBFJQO010000097.1:0-8208 GCA_041616535.1 Woeseiaceae bacterium
CGTGACGCTCGTGCGCGAACTGCAACGGCAGGGCCGTGACGTCCGCCTGTTGCACGGCGGTGATTTTCTCTATCCGTCGCTCGAAAGCCAGCTCTGGGACGGCCTGCAGATGGTGGACGCGATGAACTTCCTGAATGCTGTCGCGCCGCTGTACGTCACGGCCGGGAACCACGAGTTCGACCGCCGCGGGCCCGCGCAGCTCGTCGCGGCGCTCGAGGCGTCCGAATTCGTCTGGCTCGGTGACAACTACACGTTCGACACGGGGAATGCCGCGGCTGATGCATTGTTGCGACGCGGCTTTATGTTCGAGCACGACGGCAGGACCGTCGGTGTCTTCGCACTCACGCTGCACGGCGACGACGGCGGCAATTCGCGCGACTATCTCGACATCGAGCGCAACTACAAGGTCGCCGCCGAGCGGGCCATCGCGGCGCTCGACGCGCGCGGCGTCGACCTGATCATCGGTGTGACGCATGTGCACCTGTGGCAGGACGTGGACATCGCGCGGCTGAAGACGAAGTATCCGAAGCTCGCGTTCATCGTCGGGGGCCACGAGCACGAACCGCAGTACAGTCACTTGCCGGGATCCGCGATCGTGATGAAAGGCGCGTCGAATGCGCGCGTCATCTGGCGTATCGATGTGGATTTTGACGCGGCGGGCGATGTTACGATCGCGGAACAACGCATCGACGTCGACGAGTCGATCGCGTTCGATGCGGAGTACGAGGTGCTCGCGGCGAAGTGGCAGGGGCGCCTGCTCGAGAAGTACCCGTTCCTCGAAGCCCGCGTCGGCATGGCCGCGGCGCCCATGGATGCGCGCGAGGAGCAGATTCGCAGCAGTGAGTCGAGCTGGGGCAATTTCATCGTCGACCAGATGCGTACCGCGTTTGGCGACCCGCCTGCCGATTTCGCTTTCATCAACAGCGGCACACTGCGACTCGACGACTTCGTCAGCGGCGACATCCGCTTCGAGGACATCGGGCGGACCTTCGGCTTCAGCTCGTTCCTGCGCTACACGACCCTGACCGGGGCCGAATTCCGGCGCGTCATGGAGGCCGGCTACCGCGGCGGTCCCGAATCGCAGGGCTACTTCCCTCAAGTTTCCGGTTTTCGCGTCTGTGTGGACCGCAGCCGGGCCGAATACGATCGCATCGTCAGCCTGCAGGTCCCGACACCGGGCGGCTGGGCGGAGATCGATCCACGGGCCGAATACACGGTCATCGTGCCCGATTTCCTCTATGGCGGCGGCGACGGTTACGAGCTGCCGAAAAACCGCTTCGCCTCGCGCCCGGGTTCGGAACTCAAGTACCTCGTGCTCGACGCGATCCTGCGCGCGCAAGGCGAAGGCAAGGCCGTCGGCGAACCCGTGACGCGCGACAACCGCCGTTACCACAACCTGCACGAACCGAAAGAGCGCTGCTTTAATTAGGTACCGGACACCTTATTCCCAATCTAGGGGTTTAGACTGGGAATAAGGTGTCCGGTACCTAATTAGGTGGCTGATCCCTAATAAAAAAAGGGCGGCCTGGAGAGGCCGCCCTTCGGGTCTTGCGCTGTGACTTCGATCAGAAGCGGTAGCGGACGCCGAGCTGGATACGGTAGACCGTATCGTCGGTATCCGTGAAGTACACCGGGTTCTGGAAGTTCGAGTACACGTACTGGCCGTTGCCGTTCAATGCCGCATCGACCAGCGGCACACCTTCCTGGACGTCGCCCGTGCGGATGAAGCGCCGCACGTTCTTGCCGTCCGAGAAGATGTTCATGACGTTCTCGACGTCGAAGAACACTTCCAGCGAGTGCTCCAGCCACGGCAGCGGGAAGTCCTGCGAGATGCGCAGGTCGATGTCCGTGGTCCAGGGCTCGTTGAACGCGTTCTTCGGCGTGATCTGGCCCGCGTAGGCACCCAGCCCCGAGGCCTGGATAAACGCCCAGAACTCGTCCGGATCGATGTTCGTGTAAACGACGTTCGGGTCGTTCGGGCCGCTCGGCACGTAAAACAGGTTGCGTTCTTCGTTATCCGAGTCGCCGAACAGCGTCGTCGGCGTGTTGTTGTCGTACACGTAGCTGAACGCCTGGCCCGAGCGCCGCGATACGAACATACCAAAGCGGGTCGGGTTGTTGTCGAAGAAGTAGTGCTCGAAGCGCGCCCGCAGCACGAAGTTGTGCGTGCTGGCCCAGTGCGCGGGTCCCAGCGTGTTGTTGTTGATGACCGCCGTTGCGACTTCCTCGAAGCTCGAGGTGGCCGTCGAGCTGTTGACCGGGTTGCCGACCTTGGCATCCGTGTAGGCGTAACCGAAGCGCAGGTCGAGCGACGAGCTGTCGCCCCACTCGAATTCCTTGCCGAGCTGGAACGAGATGGAGGTCGTCTCGCCTTCGGGGCCGTTGGTCATCAGGATGTCCTGGTCGTCACTGCCGGCGTCGCAGTCGCCGCCGTCGGTGCCGGCGTTCGCGAAGCCCTGGCGCAGGCCGATGAACGTCGCGTTACAGTCCGGCAGCAGCGGATCGACCGCGAAGAACTGCGGGCGGCCGTCCGGCAGCGTCACGCCGTTCGGCGTCAGCGTCAGGTCGAGCCAGTCCACGGCGTTCTTGTGGTCGGTGTAGATGAAGTCGAGCTGGATGGTCCAGTCGCTCCAGAAGTCACCGGCCGAATCGGTCGTGTGCGAGAAGCCGAGGCTCCAGCGATGGTTCTCGGGCAGGTCGAAGTTTGGATCGACGGCTGCCACGGCGCCCGTGTTGGCATTGGCACTGTTGGCTGCGGCGATGCGCACGCAGTCGGGCAGGCCCGTGAACTGGCCGGCAACGTCCGTCACCTGGAGATCCGCATCCGTGCACGGCGCGAAGTCGCTGCCGGGGTTGCGGACGCGCCCGAATCCGATTGCCCCGCCGAAGTTCTGGTAGGCGTTGGCGAAGTGGACCGTCGGGTCGCCGCCGCCGAAGATGCCGAAGCCGGCGCGCACCTGCGTGCTGCCCCAATTGCTTTCAGGCAGGTCCCAGGTCAGGCCGATGCGCGGCTGAATCAGGTCCAGACCGTCGAAGGTCTGCTGGTTCGTAAATCCGTAGCGCTGCTGGAACACCGGGTTGAAGATCGGCTGGTCGTCCGACTTGTACTCGTCGAAGCGAACGCCCGCGATGAGCGTGAGCGAATCCGAGACCTGGATTTCGTCCTGCAGGTAGAAGCTGTTGATTTCGCGTTCGAAATTCGCGGCAGCGTCGCGTGCGTCCTGCGTGAACGAGCCGTTCATCTGGATCAGTCGCGCAGTTCCGGCCTGCAAGGCCGCAAGATCCTGGAACTCGATCGTGCCCGTCGCGTTCGGGATGAACAGGTTGAAGACGTCACGCGTGGCGCGCTCGAAGCCGAACGTCCAGGTGTGGTCGCCCGACGTCCAGTTCGCGGCAAGCTTGAACTGCTCCTCGCTGTATTGCAGGTCGTTGGCCGAACGGAAGAAGCCCGGTCCGCTGACGAAAATATCGTCGGCGTCATTGGGGTCCGGGTTGCCGTCCTGGACGATGATGCGCGGAAGCGGGTTCGGATCCTGCTCCTCACCGCCGCCGGCCGGCCCCTGGATGTCGATGACGTCGAGGTTCGAGTAACGCAGCTCCGTGCTGAAGTTATCGGTCCAGTCCGAGAACAGCCGGAACGAGACCGACTCCTGGTCGATGCCTTCGAATTCGAAGTTGTCGCGGTACGAGAAGCCGTTGAAACCGAGGTCATCGGGGTCGAGGTTCAGCTCGTCGAGCTTCGTGTACGTGGCCTCAGCGCGGTGCCGGTCGTTGATGTTCCAGTCGAGGCGCACGAACGAGCGTTCGGACGTCTGCGGCAGCGTGCGCACGATGTCACCCGGATCACGACCGTACTGGTTGATCAAAGTCTGCTTGATCGCCTCGGCCTCCTGCACCGTGAGGAAGTCCTCGTTGGCAAAACCCCCGCCGATCGGGCCCGTGTTCTGAATGCCGCCTTCGTCCGTCTCTTCATACGAGACCGTGAAGAACAGCCGGTCCTTGATGATCGGGCCGCTGATGGTTGCCGCCCAGTTGGTGTCCTCGAACGGGTCCGTAATGACGCGGCGGCCTTCGATGTCCTTGCCGGTCAGGCCGTCGTCGTTATACAGGTAGACCAGCGAGCCCGTGAACTCGTTCGAGCCGGGCTTCGTCACGACGTTGATGGCGCAGCCCGTGAACTGGCTGTACTGCACGTCGAGCGGCGCGAATTCGACCGATGCCGACGCAACCGTGTCCCACGGAATCGGGAATGCGAAGCGCGCCGACGTGCCCGTGCCCTCGTTCAGGCCGAAGCCGTCCGAGGCCAGCGTGCCGTCGATCGTGAACGCATTCGAGCGGGGATGGCCGCCGAGGCAGTAGACGCCCGAGCCGCCGCCGTTGTCGTTGCGCCCGATGCTGACGCGGGGATCGATGCGGATGATGTCGCGCACCTGGCGCGCAATCGTCGGCATCGCCTCGATTTCCTCGATGCCGAACGAGGTGCCCGGGCCGATCGCGAGATCGGCCGTGGCGACGCGCGATGCGATCGTGACGATCTCCTCGATTGCCTCGTCGCTGGCACCGAGCTGGATGCTGAACGACGCGGCGGCCGAGAGATTCGTGTAGACGTCCGTGACAAGGGCGCCCTGGTACTGCTGCGACACGACGCGGATTTCGTACGGACCGCCGACCGGCAGGCCGCGGAACGAGAAGGCGCCGCTGGCGTTCGTCGTTGCCGTGCGCCGCGAACCCGTGCGCGTGTCTGTGATCGTGACCGTCTGGCCGGCGGCCGCCAGGCCGTCGGGCGTGGTCACGACACCGCGTACGCGGGTCGTCGTTTCCTGTGCGTCTGACGCAACAGGTACGGCAACGAGCATCACCGCGGCGAGCGCGGCTACCGTGAGTTGCCGAAATGACGCAAGCGTCGATCGGAAAAATCGAGAGTTGTGTTTCATTACTGATCCCCGCTAGTGGAAAACGCGAAAGCTTAAATCGTAAGTATGACGTTCAGATTTCGCCCGATTGTTGTTCTGTCGCGGGCCGCGCGTCGAGGGCGGCAGCCGTGGCGTTAATGCGAGTAATCTAACGCAGCGAAAATGCTTGTGCAATCAGGGCTTGGAGCCGATTCCGGTTGCTGATTCGCGCTTTGCTTCTGGCGTGAAATGCTGCGCAAAGAATGCAGGTCACGAAAGCGTTACAAGCTATTGTTTTTGGGTGAAATCGAACGTGGCGACCAACGGCCAGTGGTCGGAAACGCCGCGACGCTCGGCGCTGACATGCCGCTCGGGCGTGCCCGACGCGGTGACCTGCGCCGGATGGCCGTTCGCGATCCTGACCGAATCAGCGCGAATCCGTCCTGTTGCGTTTTCGCCACGCGCGGGCGATAACAGGATCGTGTCGAGGAACGACCAGTTGTCGTCGCGGGCGTAGTAATAGGTCCCGCGGCAGTCATCGCAGCCAAGATCGTGGGCGACGGTCCAGCCGGGCCGGGCGAACGTATCGAGCAGGCCTTCGCGCGCGTCCTCGGTGCTCGTCGTGTTGAAATCGCCGGCCGCGAATGCGTGATGGTCGCCCGGCAGTGCCTCGCGCAGCGCGTTGAGGTGGGTATAGGCGGCCTCGCGCATGGCCGTCGGGTGATACGGCGCGGGAAAATGCACGGCGAAACCCGTCAGCACGCCGCCGCCCGGGAGCCGGAAATCGGCCTGCAGCACGCCGCGCGTATCGCCGGCGCGGTCCGGAAACCCGGGAACCTCGAACGGGTGCAGGACAGGTTCGCCTGAGAGCGGCAGTTTCGAGAGGAACGCGACGTCGATGCCGCGCACATCGTCGCCCTCGACGAGCACGGCGGGCTCGTAGCCGAGCTCGCCGAGGTAGTCGTTCCTCAGACGCTCGAGAATGCTCAAGTTTTCGACCTCCTGGAGCGCGATGATGTCGGCGCCTTGCCCGTCGGACACCTGGCGGATTGTTTCGGCGATGACGCCGAGTTTGAAATCGACCGCGGCATCGCTCCAGTCGAGATAGAGGCACTCGTTGCGCCACGACTCGGTCGCGATCTCGTTGCACGCCGCGATGTGGTCCGCGCCCTGTTTCGCCTCGATCGGCAGGTAGGCCTTGTCGTCCTTGCCCGGATCGTCGACGTTGTCGAACAGGTTCTGGACGTTGAACGTCATGACCTTGACGCTGCCGGCTTGTGTTGCGGCCAAGGTCGGACGCTCGAGATCCACGCGCAGCACGCGCGCATGGCGGTCCTCGCCCGTTACGTACACGGTGCGGCCCTCGTCGCCGAACGCGACGGCCTCGGCGTTCGCGAAGTTGCCGAGCGAGATGCGGATCGGCTTCGAGTTGAGTGCGTCGTACCAGTCCTGGCCCTCGCGCCGCAGGTAATAGTGGACGCCGCTGTAAGTCAGGATGACGGCCGCACGGTTGTCGGCCGAGATGTCCATGCCCGTCGGTTGCCAGTGCCAGTCCTTCGTCTTCGGCGCGAACTCGACGTCCCGGCGCGTCGGCTTCGGCAGGCTGTCGATTGTCCCGAGCCAGCGCGCCGTGATCTTCTTGTCGTCGTCGCTCTTGAGTGGCAGTTCGTACAGCGACGGCGGAATGTCGCGCTTCGACAGCACGAGGATGCGCTCGTTGTCGATATCGACGGCGGCGGCCTCGGCGTCGCGCGGCCCGTTCGGGTATTCGAAATCGACCTGCCAGTCGACCTTCGTCTTGTCTTCGTCGGCGCGCGGTTCCTTCGCGATGAAGATCGTGCGTTTCTTGTAGCGCCCGTCGTTGTCGCCGATATCCGCGATCAGCAGGTAGGGCTCGCCGTCGAGCGTGAACGCGGCGAGATCTTCCCAGTCGCGGTGGTCGGCCTTGCGCAGTTCCACGTCGCCGCGGCGCTTGCCCTTCGTGTCGAGCGCGTGCAGGCGCGGCTTGCCGCCGTCGTTGATCGTCCAGAGCATGCCGGGCTCGCGCAGCGAGCGCGCGAGCCCGCTGGCCTCGTCGATCTTCGGGTTCCCGATCCGGCCGACGACCTCGAAGCGCAACAGCGGCGGTTGCTCCGGTGCGGCGGGCGGGTCCGCCTGCGAGCAGCCGGCGAGCGCGACGAGTGCGAGTAGCGGGAACCGTAACGTCATTCCAGGTCCGTGTAACAGTCGTCCGTCCAGCGCGGCGCGCAGACGCACGCAAAGACGAGATCGTCGTCGCAGGTGTTCTCGATCTTCTGTGGCTCGTCTTTCGCGATGGCGACGACGCTGCCCGGCTCGACGGTGAACGGTTCGCGGTCGCCGAGGAACATGCGCCCGGTGCCGGATTCGATGACGTACCATTCGAGCACCGACACTGCATGCAGGCGCGTCGTGACGCCCGGGCTGACGCGGGCACGCGCGACGGAGACTTCCGGGTAGGCAGACGCGTTCAGGATTTCGGCGATGTAGCAGCGCTCGGACGTATAGACTTCGGGTTTCACATCGCGTGCCATAGGAGCACAATAACAAGAACATGGCCACCAAACACATGAACGCCGCGGCCGGCGATTTCGCCGACACGGTGCTGATGCCGGGCGACCCGCTGCGCGCGCAGTACATTGCCGACACCCATCTCGACGACGCGCGACGCGTGACCGACGTGCGCAACATGTGGGGGTACACGGGGTCGTACAAAGGGCGTCCCGTCTCCGTCATGGCGCACGGCATGGGCATCCCCTCGGCCTCGATCTATTGCCACGAACTGATCACCTACTACGGCGTCAAGCGCATCGTCCGCGTGGGCAGCTGCGGCACCTCGCACCCCGACGTCAGGCTGCGCGACCTCGTCATCGCCCAGGGCGCCTCGACGGACTCTAACTGCAACCGCATGCGCTTCGGCGGCTACGACCTCGCCGCGCTCGCCAGTTTCGACCTCGTGCAGAAAGCCGTGGCGGCGGCCAGGGCGGCGGGCGTCCGCCACCACGTCGGCAACATCTTTTCGGCCGATCTCTTCTATACGCCGGATCCGGCGATGTTCGAGACGATGGCCAAATACAACGTCTACGGCATCGAGATGGAGGCGGCCGGAATCTTCCCGATAGCGGCCGAGCACGGTGTCGAGGCGGCCGCAATCTGCACGGTCAGCGACGACATCCCGAGCGGGGATCACCTGACGACCGACGAGCGGGCGACGACCTTCGACGAGATGATCCTGGTCGCCCTCGAGGCCGTCGCGGCGAGCGACTAGCCGGCCCGGGCCCCCGGCCACCAGTACTTC
>JBFJQO010000098.1:0-8206 GCA_041616535.1 Woeseiaceae bacterium
TCACCCGCACCCGCAGCACGGCGGCACGATGCACAACAAGGTCGCGCACACGCTGGCGCGCGCCTTTGTGCGCTCGGGTTTCGAGGTGCTCAGGTTCAACTTTCGTGGAACCGAACGCAGCGAGGGGCGGTACGACCACGGTGTCGGCGAACTCGATGACGCGCTCGCCGCGCTGCACTGGCTGAGCGACCGTCACCCGGACCTGCCCATCTGGCTGGCCGGATTCTCTTTCGGCGCGGCCATCGCCGTGCGCGCGGCCGTGGCCGAGGATGTCGACGGACTGATCAGCGTGGCGCCGGCCATCAGTCGCTTTGCATCGGGCCTCGAGACACAACCGCAGTGCCCCTGGCTGATCATTCAGGGCGACGAGGACGAACTCGTCGATCTCGACGAAACCCTGGAATGGTTCAACAGCCTGGCGCCCGGTCCGGAGCTGCTGGTTTTCGACGGAGTCGAACACTTCTTCCACGGCCGGTTGACGGAATTGCGCGAAGCGGTCATGAACTTCGTCAAACGGGGACAGTCCCCTTTCTTGACGCAACAGTGATCGCCGGACGAGGACCGATGGCTCGAAATAGGGGCTGTCCCCTCCAAAAAAAAGCCGGGCGACGGGGCCCGGCGTTTTCGTTCGCATGTCATGACGACATCAAACCATGTCTTTGAGGCCCTTCAACGGCGAAACCTTGACAACCTTCGTTGCCGGTTTTGCCTTGAACATCATCTCCTCGCCCGTGAACGGGTTGACACCCTTGCGAGCTTGACGAGCCGGCTTCTTCACGACGCGCATCTTCAGAAGGCCGGGGATCGTGAACAGGCCCGGGGCGCCACGACCGCCAAGGTTCTTCTTGATCTGACCATTGAGCGATTCGAAGACGGCCGCAACGTCCTTGCGTGTCAGGCCGGTGTCATCAACGATCCTGGCGTAGATTTCAGACTTGGTGGGTGGCTTTTTGGTGTTCGCTGCCATGAAAAACTAACTCCTTAGAAAAGACGAAACGGGCGCATGCCCGCGGAAAAAGCGCAGCGACGATAACACTTTTTCGGACGCGTAGTAAGCGCGAAAAGGCCTTTTTTTCTAGGTATTTTTGCGGTATTAAGCGACAACGAAAAACGGGCACAATCGTGCCCGGTCCATTACATCCCGAACCGCTGCCCGCGACTACGAGTCGGTATAGAACTCCCGCTTGAAGCGCACATCGGAGGCTTTGCCCGCACCTTCGGGCGTCACCCTGATGTCGAAAACGAGCGTCTCGCGATTGGCCACCGGAGTTTCCCCGATATAGTAAATCGCGACGGTTTCACCCGGCTCTTCGATCTTGCGCATGGTGATGTTCTTGAGTTGCCCCGTCAGGTTGACGGTCTTGACCGTGACATTGCCGGCGACGGGGAGCTTGTCGGACTTGCGAATGATCGACACGTTCAGCATGGCGCGGTTCTTACTGCGAACGATGTTGTAGGCGCGTGCAACTGCGGGTGGCAACTGGTCGGTGGACTGGGCGCTGAAGTGCACGACGTAGTCGCCGATGTCGGCGGACGTTGCGCCGGCCGGCTGGGCCTCCGGCACCGTTGCCGAGTCGCCCGAGCCGCCGCAGGCGGCCAGCAACGCGAGCGCAGCAAAAGAGACAAGAGTCCTAGCCAATGTCATGAAACCACCCCCTCTTTTTCGTTCGACTATATCAGATTGCGAGGGGCTTGAGCCCGGCCACGACAATCGTGACGGCCATCAGCAGGACGATGGCAAACAGCGGCGACAGGTCGAGTCCGCCGAGCGGCGGGATGATGCGCTGGAACGGCCTGAGGATACGGTCGGTCAGCGTGTGTATGATCGCGAGTGCAGGGTTGTAACCGGCCGGTGCGATCCAGCTCAGGATCACGCGCACGATGATGGCGAACGTAAACAGGCGCAGCGACAGCAGCACGAGGTTCACGAGAGTTGTAATCGCAATCGCCGCGAATCCGGCCGAATGCCCCATGATCATGAGCAGTATCACGATCGTCAGGTACTGGATAATGAACGCAACGAGCACGGTAGCCGTGTCGAGCTTGCCAACCGGCGGCACGATACGCCGCACCGGAACGACGACCGGTGAAGTCAGCTTGAGGATTGCCTGCGCGATCGGGTTGCGGAAGTCGGCGCCGAACCAGGGCAGCCAGAGGCGCAAAAGCATCACGAACAGGTAGAGCTGCGCCAGCGTGTTGACGATGAAGACGATTGCGTTGGTAACGTTTGCGGGCATCCGGGGTCAGTCCTTGCCGGCTTCGTGCGCCTGGTCGGCGAGATCGACGGCCCGGTCGCGCGCAGCGACGACCGCCGCATTGAAGATAGCACGGAAGTCGGTGTCGTCGAGATAGTCGAATGCCGCGGCCGTCGTCCCGCCCGGCGAACGCACGCGCGCGATCAGCGAGTCCATCGTCTCCCCCGACTGTTCGGCCATCTCGCCGGCGCCGCGCGCCGTCTCGAGAACGAGCGCGAGCGCATCGTCGTAGTCGAGGCCGAGATTGACGGCGGATTTCACGAGCATGTCGACGAGCAGGTAGAAGTAGGCCGGGCCCGTGCCCGACACGGCGGTCACGGTATCGATGTCCTCCTCGCTGTCCACCCTGATGACCGGCCCCGTCGTCGAAATGATGTTCGTCGCGGCGCGCAGTTGGTGTTCCGACGTGTGCTCGTTGGCGTACAGGCCCGAGATGCCGAGACGCAGCAGCGCCGGCTGGTTGGGCATGACGCGTACGACCGGCAGGTTGCCGCCGAGCCAGGTCTCGATGTCCCGCGCGCGCACGCCCGCGGCGATCGAAATGACGAGCGGCCGCGTCTGTTGCACGATCGCAGCCAGCGGCTTGCAGACCTCGCTGAGAATCTGCGGTTTGACGGCGAGCACGACACACTCGGCACCCTGCACGGCCTCGTCGTTGCTGTCCACGACGATCGCCCCCGGCATTTCGTCGGCGAGTGTTGCGCGCTGCCCGGCCAACGGCTCCGAGATCCACAGGTGCCCGGCCTCGTAACCCGCCGCGAGCATGCCGCCCGCGAGGGCCCGTGCCATGTTGCCGCCGCCGACGTATGCGACTTTGCCGTAATCCATCGAGTTCCTACCTTCGTTCGCCGAACAGCGCCGTGCCGATACGCACGATCGTGGCGCCCTCGTAAATTGCCGCACGATAGTCGGCGGTCATTCCCATCGACAGGGTATCCGTATCGATGCCGTTCGTGCGAAGTTTTTCCGCGAGTTCGCGCAAGGCGGCGAACGGCTTGCGCTGTTCGTCGAACCGGGCGCGTATGGCGGGCAGGCACATCAGGCCGCGCAGACGGAGATTCGGCAGTTCGGCACAGGCCGCCGCGAGTTCGGCGACGTCGCCGGGCTCGACACCGGACTTGGTTGCCTCCTCATCGACGTTGACCTGGATGCAGACGTTCAGCGGCGCCCTGCCAGCCGGTCGTTGCTCGCTGAGCCGGCGCGCCGTCTTCAACTTGTCGATTGTGTGCACCCAGTCAAAGAATTCGGCGACCGCGCGTGTTTTATTACTTTGCAGGTGGCCGATGAAGTGCCAGGTGAGGTCGAGACCGGCCAGCGCCTCGATCTTCTCGAGCCCCTCTTGGACGAAGTTCTCGCCGAAATCGCGTTGCCCGGCGGCAGCGGCCTCGCGGACGGCGGTAAGTCCTTGTTTTTTGCTGACCGCGAGCAGGCGGACGGCATCGGGGTCCCGGCCGGCCTCGACGGCCGCTTCGCGCAGCAAATCACTGATTAAAGTTAAGTTTTCCGTGACTCCAATCACGTTTTAGTCCGGTTGCTTCGCTATACTAGGCCCAATTCGGTCCGGGTTATGGTAAGTCCGGGCGTCATCCAAGAGGGAGAAACATGGCCGTCGACGTTGCTCAGCTGTTGTCGTTTACAGTGAAAAACAACGCGTCCGACCTGCACCTGTCGGGTGGCGTACCGCCAATGATTCGTGTCGATGGCGATATCAAGCGAGTCAATATGCCCGCGCTGACCCATAAAGATGTCAACAGCATGGTTTACGACATCATGAATGACAAGCAGCGCAAGGACTACGAAGAATTCCTCGAGACCGATTTTTCTTTTGAAATCCCAAAGCTGGCACGCTTTCGCGTCAATGCCTTCAACCAGAACCGCGGCTCCGCCGCTGTCTTTCGCACCATTCCCTCGGAGATCCTGACGCTCGACGACCTCGGCGCCCCGGCGATTTTCAAGGACATCTCGATGCACCCGCGCGGCATCGTCCTCGTCACCGGGCCGACCGGTTCCGGTAAGTCGACGACGCTGGCGGCGATGGTCGATTACATCAACGATAACAAGCCCGATCACATCCTGACGATCGAGGATCCGATCGAGTTCGTGCACGAGTCGAAGAAATCGCTGATCAACCAGCGCGAAGTACACCGTGACACGCTCGGCTTTAACGAGGCATTGCGTTCGGCGCTGCGCGAGGACCCCGACGTCATCCTCGTGGGCGAAATGCGCGACCTCGAGACCATACGTCTCGCGCTGACAGCCGCCGAGACCGGCCACCTCGTATTCGGCACCCTCCATACGAGCTCCGCCGCCAAGACCATCGATCGCATCGTCGACGTCTTCCCGGCTGCCGAGAAAGAGATGGTGCGGGCGATGCTGTCCGAGTCTTTGCGCGCGGTCATTTCGCAGACACTGCTCAAGAAGATCGGCGGCGGCCGGATCGCGGCGCACGAGATCATGATCGGCACGCCGGCCATCCGTAACCTGATCCGCGAGGGCAAGATCGCACAGATGTATTCGGCCATTCAGACGGGGCAGGCAGCCGGCATGCAGACCCTCGACCAGAACCTGGCCGAACTGATGGGCAAGGGACTCATCAACAAGGAAGAGGCGCGCTTCAGGGCCGTCAACAAGGAAAACTTCTAGTCGTCGGCGGTGCCGACGGGAGAGTATCGAGATGGAACGCGAACAAGCCGTACGACTGACCCAGAACCTCTTGAGGAAAATGGTCGAACGCGACGGTTCGGACCTGTTCATCACGGCGGGATTCCCGCCGGCGATCAAGGTCGACGGCACCATCCACAAAGCGACGGATACGCCGCTGAACGCGGACCAGGCCGCGATGATGGTGCGTTCCATCATGAACGACAAGCAGATCAAGGAGTTCGACGCGACCAAGGAATGTAACTTCGCGATCGCGCCGAAAGGCATCGGCCGCTTCCGCGTCAGCGCCTTCATCCAGCAGGGCATGCCGGGCGCCGTCCTGCGGACCATCACGACCGAGATTCCGACGCTCGAGGAGCTCGAGCTGCCGCCGATCCTGAAGGACGTGGTCATGAACAAGCGCGGACTGTGTATCGTCGTCGGCGGTACGGGGTCGGGTAAGTCAACGACGCTCGCCGCCATGATCGGACACCGCAACGAAAATTCGCGCGGCCACATCGTCTCGATCGAGGACCCGGTCGAGTACGTTCACCCGCACAAAGGCTGTGTCATCACGCAACGCGAGGTCGGCGTCGACACGGATTCGTGGCACATGGCCCTCAAGAACACGTTGCGCCAGGCGCCCGACGTCATCCTGATCGGCGAGATCCGCGACAAGGATACGATGGAATACGGTATCCAGTTCGCCGAGACGGGTCATCTCTGCCTCGCGACGCTGCACGCCAACAGTGCCAACCAGGCGCTCGACCGCATCATCAACTTCTTCCCCGAGGAGCGTCGCCAGAAGTTGCTGATGGACCTCTCGCTGAACACGAAAGCCTTCGTATCGCAGCGCCTGATTCCGCGCGAAGGCGGCATCGGCCGCGTCGCGGCGATGGAGATCATGCTCAACACGCCGCTGATCCAGGACCTCATCTTCAAAGGCGAGGTCGGCCAGATCAAGGAGATCATGGCCAAGTCCACGCGCCTCGGCATGCAGACCTTCGACCAGGCTCTGTTCAACCTCTACGAGGAAGCGACGATCTCCTACGAAGAAGCGATGCGCAACTCCGACTCGAAGAACGAGCTGCGCCTGCGTGTCAAACTCGAATCCAAGCGTGACTCATCAATCGCGGATCAGCAATCCGAGAGCCTGCGCATCATGGAAGAAGACACGGCCCAGACTTTCTGACCGCAAGGGATTCGCACCAGATGAACGTCAAACCGCTGCTCAAACTGATGGTCGAGAAGAAGGCGTCGGACCTGTTCTTCGCGCCGTTCGCGCCGGCAAAGATCAAGATCGAGGGTAAGATCATCCCGGTCAACAAGCTCGAGATGTCGCCCAAGATGGTCAAACAGGCGGCGCTCGAATTGATGAACGAAGAGCAGATGGACACGTTCACCAAGGAGCTCGAGATCGACTTCGCACTGTCGGAGGAAGGCCTCGGGCGCTTCCGCGTCAACGTCTTCCACCAGCGCGGCAATGTTGCGATGGTCCTGCGCTACATCACGTCGGATCTGCCGCAGCTCGACGAGCTCGGCATGCCCGTGCAGCTCAAGGAACTGGTCATGCTCAAGCGCGGCCTGATCCTGATGGTCGGCGCGACGGGTGCCGGTAAGTCGACGACGCTGGCGGCGATGATCAACCATCGTAACGAGAAGACGTCGTCGCACATCATCACGATCGAAGACCCGATCGAGTTCCTGCATCCGAACAAACAGTCGATCGTCAACCAGCGCGAGGTCGGGCTGGATACGCGTTCCTACCATCGCGCGTTGAAAAGTGCGATGCGCGGCGCGCCTGACGTGATCCAGATCGGCGAGATTCGCGACACAGAATCCATGCGCGCGGCGCTCGACATGGCGGGCACGGGCCACCTCGTCCTCGCGACGGTGCACTCGAACAACGCACCCGAGACGCTGGACCGCATCATCAACCTCTTCCCGCAGGAGCAGCACGCGCAGGTCTACATGGATCTCGCGCATTACCTGCGCGCGATCCTGTCGCAACGACTCGTACGCGCGCGCAACGGCAAGCGGGTCGCCGCGGTCGAGCTGATGCTCAACACACCGCACATCAAGGACCTGGTCCTGAAGGGCGACATTTCGGCCGTGAAGGAAGCGCACAAGGAATCGGGTGAGCAGGGCATGCAGAACTTCGACGATGCACTGCTGCAGCTCTACAAGGACGGCACGATCACGCTCGAAGAGGCGATGTCGCACGCCGACTCGCGCTCAAACCTCGAGGCGAAGATCAACTTCGGCGGTTAGGCATGCACATCATCATCGGGTTTCTCGGTAGTCTCGTCACGATCCTGTACCTGCTGGACCGGCTCGGCATCGATATCGGCGGGATGAATCCGTTTTACTGGTACCGGCGGCGCGCGTTCGCGAGGAAATTCGGTGCCGACCCGATCTACTCGATCGACGACCCGATCCACCTCGCATCCCTGTTCGTCATCGGCGCCGCCAAGCTGGACGGCGAACTGACCGCGGAACAGCGTCGCACCGCCCAACAGCAATTCGAAGAGGCGTTCTCGCTCAGCGAGGCGGATGCATCGGCACTGTTCGGATCGGCATCCCACCTGTTGGCCGCGCCGCAGCTGCTCGACGACCAGCTCGGCAAACTCGCCGACAAGAACAAGAGCAGTTTCTCGAACGAACAGGCCGCATCGCTGCTGAGCATGATGACGACAGTGGTCACGGCTGACGGTGATGCGTCGCCGGCGCAGCGCGAATTCATCGAGAAGATGCGCGGCGTATTCGTGCAACCACAACGCGAAGGAACCTGGTAGCTCCGGCCGGAGCGTGTCGCGGGTCCTACCAGGCGACCGTCGCCGCGTCGAACACCGGGCCGTCGACGCAGACGCGTTTCATCGCCGCGCCTTCCGGCGTGACGATCTTGACGGCGCAGCCGGCGCAACCGCCGACGGCGCAGGCCATGAATTCCTCGAGCGAGACCTGACAGGGCAGGTCGTGCCGGGCCGCGAGATCGGCCACGGCGCGCAGCATCGGCGTCGGTCCGCAGGCGAAGATCTCGGTCTTTGCGATCTCGCGTTCGGGCAGTTCGTGCAGCCATGCATCGGCGAGCACGGTGACGTAGCCGTCGAAGCAGCCCTCGTAACCCTGCAGGCTCGTGAGTCGCGCCGGGATACCCCATTCCTCGAGCAACGGCATCGTGCTCGAGACGTCGTCGGGGATGCCCGCGACGTCCAGCGCGGAGCGTTGCAGCGCGAACGGAAACGGGATCTCCGATCCGAGGATCGCGAACGGATTCCAGTCGCCGTCGCTCTGCCGGAGCCAGTCCGCGA
>JBFJQO010000099.1:0-8195 GCA_041616535.1 Woeseiaceae bacterium
AAGTAACTGGTCCAGTCGGGGGGCTTCCAGTATGATCGCGTCTTCGTTGCCACCCACGACCAAGGCCCCGAATTTCCATGCTGGAATTGCCCGGACAGGCGGCGCTCTCGAATTTTCGCCTGGCCAAACTGACCCGCGCGCTGCAGCGTGCCGATGACCGTGTCGCCTCCGTCGAGGCCCGCTTTGCCTACTTCATCGCCACCCACGGGTCCTTATCCGGGGAGAACAAGGCGCGCCTCAACACGTTGCTGCTGTCGGGGGACGCGCCGCGCAAACTGAGTCGTGGCGCCAAAACGCTGTATGTCGTCCCGCGTCCCGGCACGATCTCCCCTTGGTCGTCAAAAGCGACCGATATCGTCAAGGCCTGCGATATCGACCCGGTCGACCGCGTCGAGCGCGGCATTTGCTATGGGCTGAAATTCAAGGGCAAAGTCGACGACGCGACCGCTCTCGCGTTGAGCCACCTGCTGTTCGATCGCATGACCGAGGCCGTGTTCGCCGATGCCGCCGGCGTCGAGGCCTTGTTTGCGGACCATGAGCCGTCGCCGGTCGGCACCATCGCCCTGCAGGAACACGGTCGCGACGCGCTCGCAACCGCCAACACGGAACTCGGTCTCGCCTTGTCGGAGCAGGAAATCGACTACCTCGTCGGCTGTTACGAGGAACTCGGGCGCGATCCGACCGATGCAGAGCTCATGATGTTTGCTCAGGCCAACTCGGAGCACTGCCGCCACAAGATTTTCAACGCGAGCTGGGTCATCGACGGCGAGGCGCAGGACAAGCGGCTGTTCGGCATGATCCGGTCGACGACGGACAAGACACCGGCCGGCGTCATCACGGCGTACAGCGACAATGCGGCCGTATTCGAGGGCTGGCGCGGCGAGCGTTTGCTGCCGCGGCCGGCGACGCGGGAATACGCATTCGTTGACGAGCCGATTCACGTGCTGTGCAAGGTGGAAACGCACAATCACCCGACCGCGATCTCGCCGTTCCCGGGCGCGGCCACAGGATCGGGCGGCGAGATCCGCGACGAAGGTGCGACGGGGCTCGGCGCCAAGCCCAAAGCCGGCTTGACGGGGTTCACCGTCTCGCATCTGCGCATCCCGGGCTGGCAACAGCCCTGGGAGATCGATTTCCCGATCCCCGAACACCAGGCGACGCCGCTCGAAATCATGATCGAAGGGCCGATCGGCGGCGCGGCGTTCAATAACGAATTCGGGCGCCCGAACCTGTGCGGATACTTCCGCACGTACGAAGTGCGCTTGCCCGGTTTGCCGGAGAACGAGATTCGCGGTTACCACAAGCCGATCATGATCGCGGGCGGTGTCGGCAACGTCCGTAATGAACATGCGTGCAAGATCGAGGTCCCGGTCGGTGCCAATGTCGTCGTGCTGGGCGGCCCGGCCATGCTGATCGGACTCGGCGGCGGCGCCGCGTCGTCGCTGGCGAGCGGCACGTCGAGCGCCGAGCTCGATTTTGCCTCGGTGCAGCGCGGCAACCCCGAGATGGAGCGGCGCGCCCAGGAAGTCATCGATCGCTGCTGGCAGATGGGGCCGGACAACCCGATTCTGCTGATCCACGACGTCGGCGCGGGCGGCTTATCCAATGCGATTCCCGAAGCCGTCGATCACTCGAAGCGCGGCGCCGAGATCGAGCTGCGCGAGGTCGACAATGCCGAGCCCGGCATGTCGCCGATGGGAATCTGGTGCAACGAGGCTCAGGAACGCTACGTGTTGATCGTGGCGGCGGATCGCATCGACGAATTCAAGGCGCTGTGCGAACGCGAGCGCTGTCCGGTATCGGTCGTCGGTACGTTGACCGGTGACGGCAATCTGAGCGTCAACGATCGCGACTTCGACAACAAGGTCGTCGATATGCCGATGCAAATGCTGCTCGGCAACCCGCCGAAGTTAGAGCGCGACGTGCAGCGCGCGCCGTTGCCGGAGCAGTCGCTGGACCTCGACGGCATCGAGCTGGAGGAAGCCGCGTTGCGCGTGCTGCGGTTTCCGGCGGTCGCCGACAAGTCGTTCCTGATCCACATCGGCGACCGCACGGTCGGTGGGCTGAGCGCGCGCGACCAGCTCGTCGGACCCTGGCAGGTACCCGTCAGCGACGTCGCAATCACGTCGTCGGGCTTCCACAGCACGACGGGCGAGGCCATGGCGATGGGCGAACGCACGCCGCTCGCGGCGACGAATGCGCCGGCGTCGGGCCGCATGGCCGTCGCCGAGGCCATCACCAACATCGCGGCGGCGCCGATCGAGGCCCTGGCCAGGGTGCGCCTGTCGGCCAACTGGATGGCCGCGGCCGGACACCCGGGCGAAGACGCGAACCTGTTCGACACCGTCGCGGCCGTCGGCGACGAGCTGTGCCGCGAACTCGGCGTGGCGATCCCGGTGGGCAAGGACTCGATGTCGATGCGCACGCGCTGGCAAGACGACAACGGTGAACACAACGTCGTCGCGCCGGTGTCCCTGATCGTCTCGGCGTTCGCTCCGGTCACGGACGTCACCGGGCACCTGACGCCACAGCTTCGCAAGACCGAGGAGCCCAGCTACGTGCTGTTGTTCGACCTGGGCGAAGGCCGCAATCGCCTGGGCGGCTCGTGCCTCGCGCAGGCGTACCGGCGCACGGGCGGCAGGACGGCCGACCTCGACAATCCCGCGCTGCTTGCGGGAATGTTCGCGGCCGTGCAGGAACTGAACGCCCGCAACATGCTGCTCGCCTACCACGACCGCAGCGACGGGGGGCTGCTCGCAACGGTTGCCGAGATGATCTTCGCGAGCCGCGTCGGTCTGACGCTGACGCTCGACGGCTCGCGCGTGGAGCTGCTCAGGCGGCTCTTCAGTGAGGAAATCGGCGCCGTCGTGCAGGTGGCGAAGTCGAAGTTGCCGCAAGTGCAGATGGTGCTCGACCGCTACGGCATAGAGGCCGAGGCCATCGGCCTCGTCATCGACGATGCGAGCCTCGTCGTGAAGAGCGGCGACGAGAACGTCCTCGACCTCGACCGCGCGACGATGCAGCGTTCCTGGTCTGAGATGAGCTACCGGATCCAGGCGCTGCGCGACAACCCGGCGACGGCCAGGGAAGAATTCAAGCGCATCCTCGACGACGAAGACCCGGGCCTCAACGTGCAGCTCACGTTCGATGCGAACGACGATGTCGCGCGCACGTTCCGTAGCGCCTCCAGGCCGCGCATTGCGATCCTGCGGGAGCAGGGTGTCAACAGCCAGTACGAAATGGCCGCGGCTTTCATGAAAGCCGGGTTTGCGGCCGTCGATGTGCACATGAGCGACCTGCTGGACGGGCGCGACACGCTCGATGGCTACCAGGGGCTCGTCGCGTGCGGCGGCTTCTCGTTCGGTGACGTGCTCGGCGCCGGCGGCGGCTGGGCGAAATCCGTGTTGTATCACTCGCGGACGCGCGACCAGTTTGCGGCATTTTTCGGTCGCGACGACACGTTCGCGCTCGGCGTTTGCAATGGTTGCCAGATGCTGTCGCAGCTGAAAGAACTGATTCCGGGCGCGGATCACTGGCCGCGCTTCCTGAAGAACACGTCCGAGCAATTCGAGGCTCGGCTGAGTCTCGTGGAAGTCGTCCAGAGCCCGTCGCTGTTGCTGGCCGGCATGGCC
The DNA here is from genome assembly GCA_041616535.1 of Woeseiaceae bacterium. Taxonomy (GTDB): domain Bacteria; phylum Pseudomonadota; class Gammaproteobacteria; order Steroidobacterales; family Woeseiaceae; genus UBA1847. The sequence goes on from JBFJQO010000099.1 coordinate 3,633, forward strand.
GGATCACGCTTGCCGATAGCGACGTCGCACGGCGAGGGCAGGGCCGTGTTCGCGGACGATACGGCGCGCTACTCGGCGTCCTACACGGTCGCGATGCGTTACATCGACAACTATGGCGAAGTGGCCGACACCTACCCGGCGAACCCGAACGGGTCGACCGACGGCATTTGCGGCCTGTCGAATGACGACGGCCGCGTCACGATCATGATGCCGCATCCGGAACGCGTGGCGCTGACACGCCACAACGCCTGGCACCCCGACGACTGGGGCGAGGACGGGCCCTGGATGCGGATGTTCCGCAACGCCCGTATCGCCAGCGGCTAATCAGGTACCGGACACCCTATTTCCGAATTAATTAGGTACCGGACACCCTAATTCGGAAATAGGGTGTCCGGTACCTAATTGCATTCAGGCAGATGCGACGTGGTCGTTGTCGGCCTCGGTCACGAAGAAGCGGCGAACCTTGATCGCGCGCGTGAGTTTTCCGCGGCGCACGAAGCACTGGTAGAACATGTCCTTCAGCACTTCGAGCAGGATGCCGGCCTGGGCACGATTCAGGAGCGGCAACTCCTCGTGCGTCCCCGAGCCGAACAACACCGTCTTCATCGGCGCAAACGCCTCGTCGTCGATGCCCGCGATGTCCTGGGCCGTCATGACTTCCTCGAACGCGCGTAGCTTGCCGCCTTCCCCGAGCGCATCGAACGCGCTCGCGGAGGCGCGCCGGCACATCGAGGCGAATGCGTTGAAATTGTTGTTCGTGTAACAGCTGAGCGCCTCGCGGAACAGCACCTCGGTGTGCTTGGGCAGGTAGGAGAACGCGAAGCGCTCTTTTGGCCGCTCGAGCTCGACGAAGTTCCGATACAGTTCGACCTTGTTGTCGCGATACTCGCGTACGGCAAAACGCAGAAAAACGGGCGCATTACAGGCATCGCATTTGTACACCAGCCCGACGTGCTTGGGCTTGTCGCGCAGCAGCGAAGAAGCATCCGGGACGGACTGCGGCTGCATGTGCGCGTAAACACCGCAGTAGGGGCACTCGAGGCCGATGCGGTCCTCGAGTTCGCTTTTTATCCCCCGATCTCTGTCAATTACGATTGCCATATCGCTCGGTATTATTTTTGTAGATCAGCCACTTCAGTATGCACGTTCGTGCCGCGCTCGCCGTCTCAGGTTGACATAATTCTAGAATGATTATTGTCACCTTTCACCGATAATTTTGCGGGCGAGAACGGGCAAATCGGCTCAGCTGTCGAGCCGCTTGTACTTGATTCGGTGGGGGCTGTCGGCCTCGGCCCCCAGCCGGCGTCGCCGATCCGCTTCGTAATCGGCGTAATTGCCTGCGAACCAGACGACCTGCGAGTCGCCTTCGAACGCGAGGATGTGGGTCGCAATACGGTCCAAGAACCAGCGGTCGTGTGAGATCACGATGGCCGAGCCCGGGAATTCGAGCAGGGCCTCCTCGAGCGCGCGCAAGGTCTCGACGTCCAGATCGTTGGTCGGTTCGTCGAGCAGCAACAGGTTGCCGCCCGCCTTGAGTGTCTTCGCGAGATGCACGCGGTTGCGTTCGCCGCCCGACAGCAGCCCGATCTTCTTTTGCTGGTCCTGCCCGCGGAAGTTGAAGCGGCCAACGTAGGCGCGCGACGAGGTCTCGTAATTGCCGACCGTGATCAGGTCCAACCCGCCCGCAATTTCCTCCCAGACGGTCTTATCGTCGTCCAGCGCGTCGCGTGACTGGTCGACGGCCGCGACCTGGACGGTCTCGCCGAGGCGCAGCGTGCCTGCATCGGGCCGTTCCTCCCCCGTGATCATGCGGAAAAACGTCGTCTTGCCGGCGCCGTTGGCACCGATGACGCCGACGATGCCGCCCGGCGGAAGCTGGAAGCTCAGGCCGTCGATCAGCAGCTTGTCGCCGAAACCTTTCTTCAGGTTCTCGACCTCTAGGACGACATCGCCGAGGCGCGGCCCGGGCGGAATGTAGATCTCGTTGGTCTCGTTGCGTTTCTGGTAATCGGCCGACGACAGTTCCTCGAATTGCTTCAGGCGCGCCTTCGACTTTGCCTGCCGGCCCTTCGGATTGCTTCGTACCCACTCGAGTTCGTGCTCCATCGCGCGCTTGCGCGCCTTTTCGCCGGCCTCCTCGATCTTGAGGCGCGCTTCCTTCTGTTCGAGCCACGACGAGTAATTGCCCTCCCACGGAATGCCGTGACCGCGGTCGAGTTCGAGGATCCAGCCTGCGACGTTGTCGAGGAAGTAGCGATCGTGTGTCACGGCGATAACCGTGCTCGGGTACTCGTCGAGGAAGCGCTCGAGCCACGCGACCGATTCGGCGTCCAGGTGGTTGGTCGGCTCGTCGAGCAACAGCATGTCGGGCTGCGAGAGCAGCAGGCGACACAGAGCGACGCGGCGACGTTCGCCACCCGACAGCTTCGTGACGTCGGCATCCCAGGGCGGCAGGCGCAGTGCATCGGCGGCGACCTCGAGTTTGCGGTCGACCTCCCAGCCGCCGGCCGCGTCGATCGCGTCCTGCAGCTTCCCCTGTTCCTCGAGCAGCGCATTCATCTCGTCGTCCGACATCGGTTCGGCAAACTTCATGCTGATCTCGTTGAATCGGTTCAGCAGTTCGATCGTCTCGCCCAGACCTTCCTCGACATTGCCGCGCACGTCCTTGCCCGGGTCCAGTTCAGGCTCCTGCGGCAGGTAGCCGATCCTGATGCCCGGCTGCGGGCGAGCTTCGCCGTCGATCTCAGTATCGAGGCCGGCCATGATGCGCATGAGCGTGGACTTGCCCGAGCCGTTGAGCCCGAGTACGCCGATCTTGGCGCCCGGGAAGAACGACAGCGAAATGTCGCGGATCAGGTAGCGTTTGGGCGGCACGACCTTCGCGACGCGGTTCATCGTGTAGATATACTGGGCCATGGCGTTGCTGCGTGTCGGAAAGCGCGCATTATCCGGTATGCTGCCGCACAAGCAAATACTCGGGTGACGGCGAATGGGCGAGACCGTTCTGGTCTACAAGGGCAAAGAGATCGCAGCCTACGGGTTCGGCGATTCGCACCCGTTCGGGACGGATCGCCACGACGTCTTTCACGCCGAGCTCGAAAATGCCGGATTGAACGGCGCCGTCGACTTCGGGCATGCGCGCCCGGCCCTCGTCGACGAGCTCGCGTTGTTCCACTCGGCCGACTACATCGACAAGGTGTCCCGCCTGTCCAAGGAGGGGCGCGGCTTTCTCGATTACGGCGATACACCGGCCGTCAAGGGGATCTACGAGTCGGCGTCCAACGTCGTCGGCGCCGTGCTCTGCGCCGTGGACGAAATCATGCACGATCACTACAAGCGCGCATTTGTGCCGATTGCGGGCCTGCATCACGCGGCACGCGACGCGGCGGCCGGGTTCTGTGTCTTCAACGACTGCGGCGTCGCGGTCGAGTATCTGCGCAAGACCTACGGATTCCGGCGCATTGCCTACGTCGACATCGACGCTCACCACGGCGACGGCGTGTTTTACGGCTTCGAGGACGATCCCGACCTGATCTTCGCCGATATTCACGAGGACGGCCGCTACCTTTACCCCGGCACGGGCCATGCCCACGAGACCGGCACGGGCCGGGCGAAGGGCACGAAGCTCAACATCCCGATTGCGCCAGGTGCCGGCGACGACGAGTTTCACCGCGCCTGGCAGCGGGTCGAGGCCTACCTCGAAGCGCAGAAACCCGAGTTCATCATCATGCAGTGCGGTGCCGACAGCCTCGCGGGCGACCCGATCACTCATCTTCGCTGGACCGAGGAAGCCCACGCCCACGCGGCGGCCCGGCTGTGCGAGCTGGCCGAGACATTCTGCGATGGGCGTGTGGTTGGCACCGGGGGCGGCGGCTACAACCGCCGCAACGTGGCCCGCGCCTGGACGCGCGTCGTTCAGTCCTTCATCGAGACCTAGTCGGGATGGGGACAGCCCCCTTTTTTCCAGCCCGGGCAGATATCCGCCCGGACTGGAAAAAAGGGGGCTGTCCCCCTAACATCCGGTCTTTCGCTATTCCGCCCCCCGGAGAAATCCCCCGATGTTCGATACCTCGCAGACGATCGAGTCCTTCGACCCTGATGTCGCCAAAGCCATTGCACTCGAGCACCAGCGCCAGGAAGAACATATCGAGTTGATCGCCTCGGAGAATTACACGAGCCCCCTCGTCATGAAGGCGCAGGGCTCGCGGCTGACCAACAAGTACGCCGAAGGCTATCCGGGCAAGCGCTACTACGGTGGCTGTGAGTTTGTCGACAGTGTCGAAACCCTCGCGATCGAGCGCGCCAAGGAGTTGTTCGGGGCCGATTATGCGAATGTTCAGCCGCATTCCGGGTCGCAGGCCAACGCGGCCGTGTACCACGCGCTGTGTGAGCCCGGCGACACGATCATGGGCATGAACCTCAACGAAGGCGGCCATTTGACGCACGGTTCGCCGGTCAATTTCTCGGGCAAACTGTTCAACGTCGTGCCCTATGGCATCGACAGCGAGACGGGACTGATCGACTACGGCGAGGTACAGCGCCTCGCCGACGAGCACAAGCCCA
>JBFJQO010000100.1:0-8194 GCA_041616535.1 Woeseiaceae bacterium
ATGTCGTCCGGGTGGCCGGCGCGCTCGAGCGGCACCTGCCGCAGAATCGTCTCCTGCACGGCCTCGCTCATGCCGTCCTCGGGCCACAGGATTGCGCCCGGCGAAACGCCGTTGACGCGAATCGCCGGCGCGAGGTCCTTGGCGAGCGCGCGCGTCAGCATTGCGAGCGCGGCCTTGGCCGGGCCGTAGACCGGGTGGTTGCGCAGCGGACGCTGCGCGTGGATGTCGATGATGTTGATGATCGAACCGCGCGCCTGCTCGAGGTGCGTCGCGGCTGCCTGCGACAGGAACAACGGCGCCTTGAAGTTGCTACCGACGAGGTCGGTCCAGTCTTCTTCGGTGATGTCGCCGAGCGGCGTCGGGTAGAAGGTCGACGCGTTATTGACGAGTCCGTCCAGCCGTCCGCCCCACGCGACGACCGCGTCGACAAGCGGTCCGGTCGCGGCCGTGTCCAGCAGGTCGGCCTGAAAGACGGCCGCCGAATTTGCACGCGCGTCATTTAGCGCACCGGCGAGCCGGGCGGCTTCGTCGCCCGAGCCGCGGTAATGGATGGCGACACGTGCACCGTTTTGCTGCAGGCGTGTCACAATGGCCGCGCCGATCCGACGTGCGGCGCCCGTGACGAGTACGACTTTGCTTTCGAGGCTTGAATTCGACATTGCACGATATTGACATGCAACCCGATCTGCCGCCATCGCTGCCCGTGCCCGATGCGTCGAGCGTCGAACACAGCCGGCGTACCGCCGCCTGGATCCGCGAACGTATCGAGGACGCGGGCGGCAGCATTTCCTTTGCCGAATTCATGCACCACGCGTTGTACGCGCCGGGGCTCGGCTATTACACGGCCGGCTCGACGAAGTTCGGCGAGGCCGGCGACTTCGTCACGGCACCCGAGGTGTCCGACGTGTTCGGCCACGTGCTCGCGCGGCAGTGCGCCGAGGTGCTCGGGCAGGTCGAGGGCGGCAGCATCCTCGAGTACGGCGCGGGCAGCGGCAAGCTGGCCGTCGACATGCTCGATACGCTCGCACGACTGGAGCGGCTGCCGGACCGGTACCTGATCCTCGAGATTTCGCCCGACCTGCGCGAGCGGCAGGAAATCTACGTGCGCGAGCACTGCCCGCAATACGCCGAGCTCGTCGCATGGATCGACGACGTGCCGGACGGCTTGCGCGGCGTCATCGTCGCCAACGAGGTGCTCGACTCGATGCCCGTCGAACGCTTCGTGCGCCGCAGCGCGGGCGTCATGCAGCTGCGCGTCGCCGCCATCGGGGACGGATTCGGCTTCGTCGAGGCTCCCGCACCCGACAGCGTCGCAACCTGCGTCGCCGTCGTCGAGAAGGACATCGGCCGCGAGCTGCCGGACGGCTACACGTCCGAGATTTGCCTCGCGACGTCGCCCTGGATCGGCGGCATGTCGCACGCATTGCGCCAGGGGGTCGCGTTCCTGTTCGACTACGGGGTCACGCGGCGCGAGTATTTTGCGCCGGAGCGAGGTGAGGGCTGGTTGCGTTGTCACTTTCGTCATCACGCGCACAACGATCCGCTCGTGCTGCCCGGCATCCAGGACCTGACGGCCTGGGTCGATTTCACGAGCGTGGCGAGAGCGGCGGTTGCCCAGGGCTTCGAGATTGCAGGCTACTGCCCGCAGGCGCAGTTCCTCATGGGCGGCGGCCTCGACGCCGAGGTGAGCGACTTCGAGTCGCTGTCCGTCGCACGGCAATTGCAATTGTCGCAACAGGTCAAAACGCTTACGCTGCCCGGGGAGATGGGCGAGCGATTCAAGTGTATCGCGCTGCGCAAGGGAGCGGTCGCGCAACCGACCGCGTTCAGCCTCGCGGACAAGACGCACACGCTCTGAACGACAAGGCTGTCGAACGAGGTAGACCATGACGACAATCCAGATAATCGTGCTCGCCGTGGTCCAGGGCCTCACCGAATTCCTGCCGATTTCGAGTTCCGGGCATCTGGTGCTCGTGCCCTATCTCGTCGACTGGCCCGATCAGGGTCTCGCCTTCGACGTCGCGGTTCACTTCGGCTCGCTGCTCGCGGTCGTCGTCTTTTTTCGCAACGATATCGCGGGCCTGCTGCGCGGCAGCGTGCAGGTGCTCGGCGGCGACGTGCGCTCGCCGCAGGCCAACATGGCGATCGCCATCGCGCTCGGTACGATTCCGGCCGCCGCGGCCGGCCTGTTTTTCGCGTCCTGGATCGAGGCAAATCTGCGCGACCCGACCGTGATCGTCTACACGCTGGCCGGCTACGGCATCCTCATGGCGCTGGCCGACCGCTACGCGAAGCGCGAAAAGAGCATTACCGACGTGCGTATCCGTGATGCACTCGTCATCGGCGTGGCCCAGGCGCTCGCACTGGTTCCCGGCACGTCGAGGTCGGGTGTGACGATTACGGCAGGGCGCCTGCTCGGCTTCGAGCGCCAGGACGCGGCGCGATTCTCGTTTCTGCTGTCCGCGCCCGTGATCCTGCTCGCGACGCTTTTCAAAGGCGCCGAACTCGTCCTCGGGGAAGCGGCGGTCGCCTGGGCCGAACTCGCGCTCGGCGTCGCAGTCTCAGCTATCGTGGCCTACCTCAGTATCGAGTTCTTCATGCGCTTCGTGACACGTATCGGCCTTGCGCCCTTCGCAATCTATCGCCTCATGCTGGCCGCGGTGATTCTCTATGCCCTTGCCTAGGTCGCTGCCGCTCCTGTTGCTGGCCGGCAATGCGTTGGCCGCGGAGGGTTTTATCGTCGGTGCGGGTGTCGAGGGCGACTCGGCCGACGGGCTCGCGGGCACCGTCGTCGCGGATATTGCGCTCGGAGAGAAGACCTGGCTGTCCGGGTCGGCCGGCGGTAACACGGTCGAACTGCCGCGCGGCCTGTCGATCGACACCGTGTACGGCGACCTGGGCCTCGACCACTGGTTCGATCCGGTCGGCGTGCGCGTCGGCGTCGCTTACTGGGGCGACAGCGACGTCCTCGATTCCAACGACTGGCGCGCCTCGCTGTACTGGCGCAACGACGCCGTAACGCTGGCCGGCGACTACGAGTTTCGCGACTTCACGTTCCAGATACCCGCGACCGACTTTTTTCCCGGGCGCACCGTCGAATTCGATGCCAGCGGCGTGGGCCTGTCGGCGCGCTTCGATCTCACGGACACGGTCGATCTGAGCCTGAGCGGCATGACGTACGACTACAGCATCAATCTGAGCCTCGACCGCAACCGCGGCATCCTGGAGCTGTTGTCATTTTCGCGGCTCAGCCTGATCAACAGCCTGGTCGACTATCGCGTGTTCGCCGGGCTCGGTGTCGACGTCGGTGACCAGCGCTGGCAATTCGACCTCGGCACGTGGCAGGGCGAAGTGGACGACGGCCGGACGCGTTCCGCGACGATGCGCTTCCTGACACCGCTCGGTGACGCGAGCGATATCGAGTTCGGTCTTGGCTTCGACGACTCCGAGTTGTACGGCAGCGTGACGTTCTTCTCCGTGTTCCTGTATTTCTACGGCGGCACTTGATTCGCGGCGATGAAATCCGCGATCGCCTGCTTGCGTGCGCGCCGGATCGCAGCGGGAATCCTGCCGTCTTCGGTGTCGCCCGCGATGGCGGCCGCATCGATGGCTGATGCGGCGCCGCAGGCGCCGCGGAAGAACCCGGCCTGCGGGTAGTCACGCTCCTCCAGACCGCCGCGTCCGCGCGCGTCCGCTTCACAGGCGACGACGAACTGCTCGAAGCGCTCCGGCCGCCGGAAGGCATCCGTTCGTTCCAGCACCTTGAGGACGGTCTTCGGCCGCAGTTCGAGCGCGCGGTGAACATGGGTATGGAACTCGGCAACGAGCATCCCCAGGTCGCGGCACGCGCGTGGCACGGGCAGGCGCGCGGCCATGGCCTCGATCAGCCGGCAACCTCGCTTTTCGTGGCCCGGGTGGCTCGGCAGCCGGTACCCGGGCGTGGTGCCCTTGCCGAGATCGTGAACGAGCGCGGCAAAGCGCACCTCGAGATCGACGCTCAGCTTTTCGGCCTGTTCTAGTACCATCATCACGTGCAGCCCGGTGTCGATTTCCGGGTGCCACTTTTCGGGTTGCGGGACGCCGAACAGCGCGTCGACTTCGGGGTACACTATTCGCAGGGCGCCGCAGTCTCGCAGCAATTCGAAGAAGACGCGAACGTCCCGTCCCGCGAGCGCGAGTTCGGTTTCCCTCCAGACACGATCCGGCACGAGCGTGTCGGCTTCGCCCTCGTCGACCATGCGTCGCATGAGCGCCATCGTCTCGTCGGCAATCGTGAAGCCGAGATGGCGAAACCGCGCCGCGAATCGTGCGACGCGCAAGATGCGTACCGGGTCTTCGCCGAAGGCCCCGGATACGTGCCGCAGGACGCGATGTTCGAGATCGCGCAGCCCGCCCCACGGATCGATGAGCTTGCCGTCGCCGTCCTCTGCTATGGCATTGATCGTCAGGTCGCGCCGCCGCAGGTCGTCCTCGATCGTGACGTCCGGCGAATAGTCGACGTCGAATCCGCGATAGCCGGGCGCGGTCTTGCGTTCCGTCCGCGCCAGCGCGTATTCCTCTTTCGTTTCGGGGTGCAGGAAAACCGGAAAGTCCTTGCCGACGCGACGGTAGCCCTGCGCCTCGAGTTCGGCCGGCGTCGCGCCAACGACACACCAGTCCCGCTCCTTCGGCGGGATGCCGAGCTGCGCATCACGAACCGCACCACCTACGAGATAAACCTGCATCGTGTCATAGTACCCGAATGCTCCGCCTCGTCCTGCTGTGCGTTTTGCTGTTTGCCCTGTCCGGCTGCTACTACGTCCAGGCGGTGCAGGGGCAGTGGGAACTGACGCGCAAGCGCGAGCCGATCGCGGACATCCTGGCGGACGAGGGCACTTCCGCGGAACTTGCGCGGCGCCTTCGGCTCGTCCAGGAAGCGCGCCGCTTTTCGATCGACGAGCTCGGTCTGCCCGACAACGACAGCTATAGAACTTATGCGGACATCGAGCGGGACTACGTTCTCTGGAACGTGTTCGCCGTTCCCGAGTTTTCGCTGCAGCCGAAGACCTGGTGCTTCCCCGTTGCCGGCTGCGTGAGTTATCGCGGCTACTTCGATTACGACGACGCGCGGCGGGCGGCAGCCCGGCTGGCGGGCAAGGGTTTCGATGTCGCCGTCGGCGGCGCCGCCGCCTACTCGACGCTCGGCAAGCTCAAGGATCCCGTCCTCAGTACGATGATGCAGTGGGAGGATACGGAGCTCGTCGGCCTGCTGTTCCACGAGCTGGCCCACCAGCTGCTGTACGTCAAGGGAGACTCCGGCTTCAACGAATCCTTCGCGACGGCGGTCGAGGAATTCGGCGTACGTCGCTGGCTCGATCAGCGCGGCACGGCAGATGAAAGGCGGGCCTACGACGCGCGGCGCCAACTGCGCCAGGCCGTGATGAAGCGCGTCGCCGCCGCGCGTGGGGAACTCGATCGCCTCTACGCCGCCGATCTCGACAAGGCCGTGAAACGTGAGCGCAAGCGTGAACGTCTCGCCGCGCTGGCCAGCGACGTCGCGGTGCTCCTCGAGGCGCACGGCCGTGACGCGGGCAACTGGCGGAGCGGCGAACTCAACAACGCGCGGCTCGTGTCGATGACGCTGTACGAAGGCCGCTTGCCCGAATTTCGCGCGTTGCTGGCAGGCTGTGACGACGACCTGCCGTGTTTTTACGACGCGGCGCGGCGACTAGCGGGCCGCTAGGCGCGTATCCGCGGGTGCGTTGACGCTGCCCAGCTCTTCGGACACGCGCCGCACGTCGCCCGTGATGCGCCAGTGGAATATCGCCTGCGCCGACAGCACGCGCTTGACGTACTGGCGCGTCTCGTTGAACGGGATGTTCTCTATCCATACACGCGCGTCCTCGCCGCCCTTTTTCGGCAACCAGTCTTCGACGCGATGCGGTCCGGCGTTGTAAGCCGCCGTCGCCAATACGCGGTGGCCACCGAAGCGTTCGGCCATCTGGCCGAGATACGAGGTGCCGAGCCGGATGTTGTGCTCCGGGTCGGTCAGCGTCTTGAGCCCGAGGTAGGGCAGGTTGATCTCCCTGGCGACCTTGCGGCCGGTCCCCGGCATCAGCTGCATGAGCCCGATTGCGCCGGCGCTGGAGCGCACGTCGCGCATGAACAGGCTTTCGCTGCGGGCAACGCCGTAGGCCCAGGTCGGGTCGATGCGTGCGGCCGTTGCGTGCGACTCGAATTGCTCTTTCCAGGGCAGCGGGTAACGGATCGCAAGGTCATCGTATTGGCCGAGACTCGAAACCGTGGCGATCGCACGCGAGTGCCAGCCCCAGCGGTCGGCGAGGATCGCGGCCTGCAGCTTCTCGTCGACGCTGTAATGCCGGATCGTCGCCTGCCATTCGGAACGGCCGGCGCTGTCGAGGCCGACGTAGAACAGCTCGCGCGCGCGAACAATGCCGGGTCTTGCGGCGATGTCCGCGATGATGCTGTCATCGGCAGGCAGGCTCGCCGAGTCGAGCGCATAGCCCGTAGCGAGCTCGTCGGCGGCGAGAAATCCGTAGTAGCTGCGTTCCCGGCTCAGGGTCTCGAGCGCCGCGCGCCCCTCGATGGCGCGGCCCGACCGAAGCTGCGCGATGGCTTCCCAGTAGCGCCACTCTTCGCGACCGCGTGCGGCGGCGTCCATCGCGGCGATATCGTCCAGCAGGCGCCGCCACTTTTTTTCCCGCAGGCTGGCGCGGGCCCGCCAGCGCATGACCTCGTCGTCCTGTGCCGCCCGCGGCAGGCCCTTGAGCCGCCGGTAGGCGCCGGGCAGCTTGTCGCGCGCGGTCCACAGCGCGATGTGTCGCCGCGTCCGCAGCCTCAGTTCCTCGGAGAACGCGTAGCGCTTCTCGACCTTGTTCCAGAGCCGCTGCGCCGCGTCGGGATCGCTGTAGGTCAGCTTTTCGGCGGCGTAGGCGAGTTGCTCGCGATAGGACTCGCTGTTCAGTTGCCGGTCGTGCCGCGCGAGAAACGTGTCCGGTTTCACCTGCGCGTGCATCCAGCGATTGGCGTCGTCGACGTGCTGCTGGTCGATGCTCTTGGCGAGCCAGCGTGCAAGCCGGAATTCGCGTGCGTCGACCGCGAGGTCATAGCGCTTGCGGTACTCGACCTGTCCAAGCAGTTGCTTGTCTTTCAGGTAGGCGAACACAGGGTCGCATTCGTCGACCTGGCTCGTGCCGATCAGCCAGAGATCGATGCCGCGACCGGGAACGCGCGCGTCACGGCCCGCGGCGATCTCGGCCTGCAACGCGAGGCAGTCGAGCCGCGCAATGCCCTGGCCCTGGTAGAACTGTTCGTAGATCCGGTGAAAGCCTTCGAGGTCGCCGGCACGCGCCAGCGCGAGGGCCTGGCGATAGCGCAGCTGCCGCGCGACGCGCAGCGTGCCGAAGCGATCGAGGAAAGCCGCGATGTCGGCCGCCGGGACCTTGTCGATATTGGCGCGCAGCCATGCGCCGCGCAGGTCGGGCCACAACACGTAGTGTTCGAGGAGTTCGCGCTCCGACGTCGACAGCGCCTCGACGGCGCTCCAGTCGCCCAGTTCGGCGCTCTCGTAAACCTGTTGAAACAGCGCGCGTTGCGCGTCGACGTCGGCGTCGGCCGCGGTCGCGCCGTGGGATATGTAAAAGAAGAGGACAGCAGCGACGGCTCGTGTCAGGAGTCGTCGGATGCTGTCCTCGGCATTCATTCAAATAGCTTACCGTATCTGCAACATCAGCGAGCGATCGCCGCGCTGCACCAGCAGGAACAGGATGCGGTTGTTCTCGGCGATGGCGGCAAGGTCGCGCAGGTTGCGCACGAGCACGCGGTTGACGGCCGTGATGACATCGCCGGCACGCAGGCCCCGCTGGGCGGCCGGGCTCCCTTCCTCGACGACCGTGACTTCGACGCCGCTTTCACTCGACGCGCTGGCGGGGGCGAAGCTGGCCCCGGCGAGTCCCGGATGAATGTCGGCGCCGGACAGCAGCTGGTCTTCGGCGCGACCCAGCTCGGCCGATGCGGAGCGCGTCTTGTTGTCGCGCAGATAGCGAATGCTGACGTTGTCGCCCGAGCGCAGCAGGCCGATCGTGTTGCGCAGTTCGGCCGCGTTGGTGATCTTCTTGTCGTTGACTGCGACGATGATGTCGCCGACCTCGAGACCCGCCGCTTCGGCGGCCGAATCGGGGAACACACGCGTGAC
>JBFJQO010000101.1:0-8192 GCA_041616535.1 Woeseiaceae bacterium
AGGCTGTGACGTCGATGTTCCAGACGATGAACACGAAGTAGACCGCGAGGGCGACGAGCAGCACCTTCAAGACGTTGTGCAGCAACGACAACATACCGCTCTGCACCAACTTGCTTTGCGACGAGCGCTGCAACGTGCTCACGACGAGGTTGGTGAGCTGCCCGATCGCGCCGTACCAGATGAAGATCGCGATGGTCTCGAGCAGGTTCACCGTCACCTTGGTCGGCACCTCGGGCAACTTCATGCGCAACGTCGCCAGGCCGAGTCCGATGAGCACGAAAGACATGAAAATCGGCCGGTGGACGAGTCCGATCAGACTGTCGTCGAATTCATTCGTGGAGCGACTTGCCATGCGGCCGACCACGCCGGAGATAATCCAGTCGGCGATTTTGCCGAACAGGATGAACAAGGCCGCGATAATGGCGGCCTGCAGATACAGGTTGGGTCCGATCAGTTCAGCGACTTGCTGAACTTTCGCAATCAATTCGCTCAATTCGGGTGACTCTTGCAATCAGTAGTTGGGGTCGTACTCGGTGTCGTCCTCGCCCGGGTCCGGTACACCGTAGGTCTTGACACTCGATGCTTCCTCGACCCGTCCGCGCGACGGATCGGTGCCGGCGCGCATGCCCGGCGACGTCGGCAGGCGTGCCGTCTGGGCGGTCAGAATCTGGACGAACGTATTCGCGATGTCCGGTGCGGTATTCGGCGAGCTGACGAAGATCTGCTCGGGCGTCATGCTCGTCGATCCGTAAAAGGCGGCGTTGGCCCTGCGATCCATCGTGACGCCGGCGCCCTCGAGCGCGATGCCGGCGAACAGGCCGCGACTGCGTGAGTACGAGTAGACCTCGGCCTTGAATTCGATGTCGGTGGCGACGCTGCCGACGCGCCCGACGGGTCCGGCGGCGACCGACGCGTTGGCGCCGAGTGTGAGCTTGCCGTTGGCGATGCCGTCGACACTCTTGCGTGTCTTGAACACGAGGATCACGTCGGTGGAATCGGCGCCGATCTGCCAGCCGAAACTGCCGCTGGTCAGCGTGACGAATGCCGGATTGCTCCAGGAATTATCGTCCTGCCTGACGACGAGAATGCCCTTGCCGCGGCGTGCACCGAGGCCGAACGCGGCACGCACGACATTCGGAATCACGGCGACGGCGTAGGCGCGCGACAGGAGGCTCGGCGGAATGGCCTTTTCCGGGATGCGGGACAGCTGGTCGATGACGTCTGCGGCATCGGCGACGCGTTTTTCCTCCCGGGTCGCGGCATAGGCTGAAGATGTGACGAATAGGGCCAGCACGGTCACGGCGGCCAGGAAACGTTTGCTGTTCATAAAGGGTTCCGACAAAAGTATCGCTCTGGCGTTCGATGATACGCCAAATTCCTTAATCTGTTATGAACGGGCGCGGTGCACAAGAATCGGCGGAAGCGGGTAGTCGAGTGTCGCGCAGACGGCGCGGATCAGCTCGGCCTCGGTCACGGTCAGCTTGCCGTCGTGGCCGGCCGTCGCGCTGACGGCGCGCAGCAGAGACTCCTTGCCCTTGCTGTTGAGACCGAGCAGGACGTCGAGGCTGTGGTCGAGTACCGCGACCGTGAAGCCGCGATCCGAGGCGTATTCGTGGGCCTGTGCCCATTGGCCCAGGGTACCGATACCGGTGGCGAAAGCCGCGCGGCTCGTCGCCTCGTCGTCGTGGCCGTAATCGGCGAGGATGCGCAGCAGGCCGATGGCTGACGACTGCATTTCCGCGCGGCCTGCGCGCGCGGCGCGGCGGCGGCCCGTCGGGTCGACGGCCTGGCCGAGATTGCTCATCAGGATCCGATAGAAACAATACTCGTAAAGATCGATGTTGCCGTCGATCTCGATCATGCGCGTGGTCAGCGACACGAGGTAGCTGAGTTCCGGGGCGGGGCGCAGCTTGAGCGCCGGAAACGCGATCTCGAGCAGCGGCAGGCGGTATTCCGCGCCCGTCGTGGCGAGTTGATCGTAGTAGCGTCGCAGCAATTGTGCGCGCTCGGCACCGAGCTGTTCGCGCGCGAGCGACAGCTGCCGGTCGATGACGCGCCCGGAGCGGTCGAGGATCAGCGCGATCGTCAGCAGGTAGGCGAATTCCGACGAGTGCGCGGCATCGTACAGCGACTCTGGGATCGACTGGCGCAGGTGCTGCGCATACTCGACGTGTTCGACCTCGGGCTGGCCGACGGTTTCCGCGATCGACTCGGCGAGAACCTGCGCGCCTCCAGTCGCGAGTGCGGTCGTGACCTCTCCCGAGAAGTCGGACACGCCGGCGGGGCGTTCGCGGTCGTCGCCGCGAAAGCGCGGCCGTTCGACGCTCGGAAAATTCGACGCCTTGAACTGCGGATCGAGCGCCTGGATGCGCTCGACGAGCGGCGGGTGAGTCGCGAACAGGCCCGTGAGCTTCGCGCCGCTGCCGAACAGCATGTGGCTGACTTCCTCAGGGTCCGCGGCCTCGATCTTCGAGCCGTGGGTGTAGCCGCCGATTTTCTTGAGCGCATTGGCGATCCCCGAGCTCTGCCGCGTGAACTGCACGGCCGAGGCGTCGGCGAGGTATTCGCGCTGCCGCGATACGCTGGCCTTGATCACGCGGGCGAAGAACATGCCGATGCTGCCGAGTATCGCGAGGCCGAGGCCGATGATCAGGATCACGGGCGCGCTGCGGTCGCGCCGGCTGGTGACGATGCTCGCATGGTGCCCGCCGCGAACGATCATGCGTCCGATCAGGGCCAGCACCATGATGCCGAACAGTACGCCCATCAGGCGAATGTTGAGCCGCATGTCGCCGTTGAGGATGTGGCTGAATTCGTGCGCGATAACGCCCTGCAATTCGTGACGCTCGAGCAATTCGAGCGCACCGCGCGTGACGGCGACCACCGCGTCGCTGGGTGTGTAGCCGGCCGCAAACGCATTGATGCCGCTTTCTTCCTCGAGGACGTAGATCTCGGGTACGGGCACGCCGGAGGCGATGGCCATCTCCTCGACGACGTTGCGCAGCCGGCGTCGCAACGGGTCCTGCACGTCGGCAGGCACGAGCGTACCGCCCAGCTGTCGCGCAACCGCGCCGCCGCCCGACGACAGGACCGAGGTCTTGAACATGCTGGCACCGAGGATGAACAGGGTCGTCAGCAGGGCCGTGCCAACCAGGATGCCGGCGTTGGCGCTGGCGAATTCGCGCGGCGTATAACCGTAGCCGGCGTTGGTGAAACTGTACAACGCGAAACCGACGATGATCGTCACGCCCGCAACGATCATGGCCGTGGCGAGGGCGTAAGCGACGACCAGGCGGCGTGACGCCTGGCGTGCCTTGTCCTGAGCGGCGAAGAAATCCACGGGTCAGCGCCGCGAGCGGATATCAGGTGAACGAGACTTCGGGCGCCTCGCGCATCTCCTCCGCTTCGATCTCGAGGAAGCTCGCGAGTTCGAAGTTGAACGTATTGGCGATGATGTTGTTCGGGAAATTCTCGGCCGTGTTGTTGTAGCCCATGACGGCATCATTGAAAGCCTGGCGCGAGAAAGCGACCTTGTTCTCGGTCGTGGCCAGTTCTTCCTGGAATTGCATCATGTTCTCGCTGGCCTTGAGATCCGGGTACGCCTCGGACAGGGCGAACAGGCGGCTCAACACGGCGCCAAGCGCGCCTTCGGTCGCGCCGAGTTCCTGGATCGCAGCGGCGTTGGCCGGATCGGCCTTGGCGGCCTCGAGCGCCGAGACGGCCGCATTGCGGGCCTTGACGACGGCTTCGAGTGTCTCGCGTTCGTGTTTCATGTAGCCCTTGACGGCCTCGACGAGATTCGGGATCAGGTCGTGACGCCGCGTGAGCTGGACGTCGATCTGGGCGAATCCGTTGCGGACGCGGTTGCGTTCGTTGACCAGCCGGTTGTAAATGCCGATCGCCCAGAACACAATTGCCGCGATGACGGCCAAGAAAATCAGGAATGAAGTCACTGTCCAGCTCCTCGCTTCTTCGTTGTTTCACCAAGCATAACTCCGGGCTTGGGCCAAGACTAGCAAGACAGCTTCTTGCGACGCTTCTTATCGTGTTGCCGCTCCAGTTCGCTCATGGCGAGTGGATCGGCGATGCCCGCGCAATGATGGGCACCGAAGTGAGCGTTCAACTCTGGAGCGACGACCCCGAAGCCGGCCGCGAGGCGCTCGAAGAGGTATTCCGTGAGGCGTCACGGATCGATCGCCTCATGAGTACATACAAAGATGAGAGCGAAATTTCGAAAATCAACCGTGAAGCCGCGGCCGGGCCGGTCGCGGCCGGCGACGAACTCTTTGACCTGGTCCGGCGCTCGCTCGATATCTCGGTGCTGACGCACGGCGCGTTCGACATCACTTACGACAGCGTTGGCCGGCACTACGATTTCCGGGCGCGGCAGCGGCCGGACGAGAAGACCGTCGAGGCCGAGAGGCAACTCATCGACTATCGCCTCGTCAGGCTCGACCAGGCCGCGGGAACGGTGTCGTTCGCGCGCGAGGGAGTGCGCATCAACCTCGGTGGCATCGCGAAAGGCTACGTGGTCGAGCGGGGCGTCGACATCCTGCGGCAGCGGGGCATCGCGAATGCCATCGTCACGGCAGGCGGCGATTCGCGCCTGCTCGGCGACCGCCGCGGGCGGCCGTGGATGGTCGGCATCCGGGATCCTCGCAAGGACGGGGAAGTCGCCATTTCGCTGCCGCTCGCCGACGAGGCGATTTCAACGTCGGGCGACTACGAACGCTATTTCGACGAAGACGGCATTCGCTACCACCACATTATCGCGCCGAACACGGGCCAACCGGCGGGCGGCGTGCACAGCGCGACCGTCATCGGTCCCGACGCCGTGATCACGGACGCGCTGTCGACGAGTGTTTTCGTTATGGGTGTGCACCGTGGGCTGACGCTGATCGGGACGCTGCCCGACTACGAGAGCATCGTCATCGACGCCGCGGGCAGGGTGTTTTTTTCCGACGGGCTGACGCCGCCCGAGGAGAGCGATCCGAAATAGCCGAAAAGACCGCGACTGTCGCCGAAAGGCGACGGATTTTCAGTTTAAATTCAGCTTGATAGGCCTATCATGGGCCGGGCACATCGTGCTGAAAAAAGTTTGGGGCCCCGCATCGATTTGACGTAATCTCTAGCGTTTGCGTCGTTGCCGGTACCCACGAGAAGAGGCCGTCATTATGTTCAGGAAATCCGGGCATTTGTGACGATAATCACGGCTCACAAGGGCTCCGGCTGTCACCATTCGTTGGTGGATTGTGCCGTCCGGGGCTTGTTCCAGTGGAAGGACGTGGGCCGACAACACAAGGAATGGACGTATGAAGATCAAGAAATCGATTTTTGCCCTGCTGATCAGCGTGTTCGCGGCGACCAGCCTGGCATCGAGCGGGCTCGAGGGGCAGGTTGCCCCCGATTTCGCCCTGAAGAGTGCGACCGGTGACAACCTGCGGCTGTCCGAGTTTCGCGGCGACGTCGTCATGATCAATTTCTGGGCGACCTGGTGTGGCCCCTGCCGCCAGGAAATGCCGCTGCTCGACGAACTCTACTCGCGCTACCAGCGCGTCGGCTTCAACCTGCTCGGCGTGAACATCGATGACGATTCGCGCCGCGCCATGCAGATGGTCGAGGAACTCGGTGTCACTTTTCCCGTACTATTCGACGCACGCAAGGAAGTCAGTAAGCTGTACGAAGTGGAGGCCATGCCCGTGACGGTCATTGTCGATCGGCAGGGCACGGTGCGCTATGTTCACCACGGCTACAAGCCAGGGTACGAAGAGAAGTACCTCGACCAGATTCGTTCATTATTGAGAGAGTAACGTGACCAGGACATTCATCACCTTTGTCGCGACCGTCATGCTTGCGCTCGGCAGTTTCGCTGCGGCGCAGGACATGGCCCCGATGGACTCGGAAGCCGCGCTCGCCGAAGCGCGCGCCGCCGAGGCCAGCGAGGCCGCCTCGCGGGAGCAGTTCCGGGCGCTCGACCAGGATGTGCAGGCGCTCAAGAAAGAAGTCCTCGACCTGAACAGGGACCTGTTCCTGCTCGAGGAGGAATTGCTGTTTCCGGCGAACTCGCAGGTCGCGTTCTTCGTGTCGATGGATGTCGGCGAATACTTCGAGCTGGACGCCGTGCAGCTGAAGATCGATGGCAAGGAAGTGGCCAACCACCTGTACACAGCGCGAGAGGTCGACGCGCTGACGCGCGGCGGAGTGCATCGCGTGCACATGGCCAACCTGAAGACGGGCGAGCACGAGCTGGTCGCCGTCTTCATCGGCAAGGGGCCCCAGATTCGCGAGTACCGTCGCGGTGCGACGCTGATGTTCGACAAGGGCATCGGCGCCAAGTACCTCGAGCTCGAGATCACGGACCGCGTCAAGAAACAGCAGCCGGAATTCGTCATCAAGGAATGGGAGTAGTCCTTGCCCCCTGGTCGTTCCATCCTTAGCCGCCTGTGCCTGCTGTGCGTCTTCCTGGCGCCGGCAGCGGTTGCGGCGACCGACGAACGCGACCCGATCGTTGTCGAGGACCCGCATTACGGCGAGATCCTCTTCTACTTTTACCAGGACGATTACTTCCCGGCGATCGTACGCCTGCTCGCGGCAAAGGAGCAGGCCATGCTGCCGCGCCATGCCGACGAGGCGGAGCTGTTGCTCGGCGGCATGTACCTGTCCTACGGACATCACCTCGAAGCGGCCGCGATCTTCGAGCGCCTGTTGGCGGACAACGTCGACGTGGACATCCGCGACCGGACGTGGTTCTTCCTTGCGAAGATCTGGTACCAGCGTGGCTATCTCGACAAGGCCCGGGACGCGCTCGGTTACATCCGGGCCGAATTGCCCGGGAACCTGCAGCGCGAAGCGCTGATGCTCGACGCGCAGATCCTGATCGACGCGGGCCGGTACGACGCGGCGATTGCGAAGCTGCAAAACTGGCAGGACCGCACCGAGTGGGCCAGCTACGCGAAGTTCAACGTGGGTGTCGCGCTCGTGCGCAGCGGACGCGTCGACGAAGCTGCCCGCCTGCTCGACGACCTCGGCAACATGGAGCCGTTCAACGACGAGCTGACGGCGCTGCGCGACAAGGCGAATCTCGCGCTCGGCTACGCGCTGCTCCAGGACGGCCAGCATAACGCCGCCAAGGGACCGCTGCAGCGTGTCCGGCTCGACGGGCCGTTCTCGAACAAGGCGCTCCTGGGTGTCGGCTGGGCCGATGCCGAGATGGACAACTTCCAGCGCGCGCTCGTCCCGTGGATGGAGCTGCGCAGTCGCAATCTGCTGGATCCGGCCGTGCAGGAGTCGATGCTCGCGATTCCCTATGCGCTGGCCAAGCTCGACTCGATCAGCCAGGCGGCGGATCACTACCTCAACGCGATCGAGGCGTTCTACGAGGAGGCGAATCGCCTCGATCGGACGATCGATCACATCGAGTCCGGGCAATTCTTCGAGGACTTCGTCAAGGACGACCCGCTCGACAGCACCGGCTGGTACTGGCAGCTCGAGGAACTGCCTACGGGTCCTGAAGGGCGCTACCTGTTTCACTTGCTGGCAACGCACGAATTCCAGGAAGGGCTCAAGAATTACCGCGACCTGACCTACCTGCACCGCAATCTCGACGGTTGGCAACAGAGTGTCGGCGTGTATACCAACATGCTCGAGACGCAGAAAGAGAAGTTCGCGCTGCGGCTGCCGCAGGTGCAGGAGATCATGGCGCGATCCCACCCGAACCAGCTGATCACGAGAAAGCTGACCTTCGACTCGGTCGCCGGTAACATCGAATCCACCCACGACTGGCTTGCACTGGCGACCAGTCGTGAATTCGAGATGTGGCGCGAGATCACGACGCTCGAGAATACACCGGCATTGCGGGCCGACCTCGACGAGGCGCGCGACGTGCGTGACAAGATCGACCTGCTCAAAGGCGTCCTGCAGTGGGAACTCGAACGCAAGTTCAAGGACACGCTCTGGGACGTTCGCGGCGAATTGCACGAGACCGGCGAGGCGCTCGTCGAGACCCAGCGATCGTGGCGCCAGATCGAGAGCACGATGCGCAGCGAGACGTTGCGCTTCGCCGAGCTCAGCGATCGCGTTTACGGGCTCGCGCCGCGCATCGAGGGCATGAAGATGCGCGTCGAGGATGCGCTGGCGGGACAGCGCGCCTACCTTCAGTCGATCGCCGTCGGCGAGCTGCAGGCGCAGAAAGA
>JBFJQO010000102.1:0-8185 GCA_041616535.1 Woeseiaceae bacterium
CACGGCCTGCACGATTTCAGCGGGCGGATTCAGGCTCGTGATGATGATCGGCACCTCTTCCTTCACACAGACCTCCATGTCGGCCATCAGCCGCGGGTTGCTCGGGTGCGCGATCTGGTTGACGGCAAAAGGCGCGACGGGATCGTCCGGATGCGCTTCGGCGTGCGCCGCGGTTTCTTCCTTGATTTGGCGTATCCAGTCGACCAGCGCCTCCTGCGGACGCGCATTGAGCGCGGGGAACGATCCGACGATGCCGGCCTTGCACTGCTCGATGACGAGCTCCGGGCCCGAGACGATGAACATCGGTGCGCCGATCAGCGGGATGCGCAGCTTTCCTTGCAGGGATGCGGGTAATGCCATTTAGGTCTCCACGAGAAAACTCGCCGTGCACTCGGCGATCAGTTGATTATCCGATTTGCGGCGCGCTTCGCCGCGCAGGACCATGAGTCGGCCTTTCTCTTTTTCGATCCAGCCACGCAGGGCTACAGTCTGCCCCTCGCGCAGCGGCTCACGATAGCGGATTTCGCAGCGCGCCGTGTGCGCGACTTGTCCGCGAGCATAGGGAATGTTGCCGACGACGTCATCGAGCGCGGAATAGATGATGCCGCCGTGCACCGTGTTTTCCCAGCTCAGATGATTCTGGCCGGGCGTGAACTCGGCTGTGCAGACCTCGTCGGCATCCACCGTGAACCCGATCTTCAAGCCGATCGGATTGTCCGGCCCGCAGGCGAAGCACATCCGCTCCGACGGATTATCCGAACCCCCCAAGGGCTACGGCACCTGCTGATCGATGGTCAGGTTGACCGAGTCGGCCTCGGCGGGCCGCACGATGCGCGAACCGTACCAGTCACCCGATTGCGCGGCCGGACCGCCCGACAGCGATACGCGTGCCAGTAATTCGATCTCGGCGAACGCGGACAGATTGCGACCCGCGACCATCGACTGGGCGTCGGTCATCGACACCGTGGCCGGCAGTTCGCTCAACATACGCCGCGACACCGCGATTGGCGGCGACGGCGCGTTGGGGTCGCGCGCAATGATGAACACGCTGGCGTCGGACGTCATCGCCGCCATGGCCTGCTCCGACAGAGACACGCGGGCCGAGATGATGGCGTCATCGGGGATGGCCTCGGGTTCAGGTGCCATCGC
This sequence comes from Woeseiaceae bacterium, assembly GCA_041616535.1. Lineage (GTDB taxonomy): Bacteria > Pseudomonadota > Gammaproteobacteria > Steroidobacterales > Woeseiaceae > UBA1847. Next base: position 1,150 of record JBFJQO010000102.1, read on the forward strand.
TGGCGCAGGCGCAGTCGCAGCAGCCGGCGGCGGCTCCTCGCCGCGCCAGATGGCCACGTTCTGTTCGAGGACCTGGCGGATGTCCTCGGGCGCGCCCAGACCGAGCAGTCGTTCCCAGAGATCCGCCGCGGTGTCCGTGTCGCCGCGATTCGCCGCCGCAATACCGGAATAAAACAGCGCGGGCTGATTGTTCGGGTCGAGCTTGAGCGCATTGTTCAAGAGGTCGGCCGCGCGGCCCTCCTCGATTGGCGTACCGTCGCGATTGGCGACCGCCACCGCGAGATCGACGAGCGTCTGCGCGTCCTGGCCGTTCTCGAGTTCCATCGCGCGCTCGAGCGCGTCGGCGGCACCGGCGTAATTGCGCATCGTGAGCTGGCTGCGGCCGAGCATCTTCCAGCCGTTCAGGTCGTCGGGGTTCTTCTCGAGGCGTGCCACGAGCGCGGCGATCGCTTCGTCCATGCCGTGCAGCGCGTCGGGGCCGGCGGCTGCGTTCGAGCGCCCGGATGGCACGCCGGGGCTGCCGACCCGATCGTAAATCACGGCCGAAAACGCCACCGTGAATACGATCACGGACGCGACGAGCGGCGTCAGCCGATGCGACTCGCGCCACAGCGGCAGCACGGCAAATACGATCGCCAGCAAGCACAGGACGATCAGGATAATCCAGAATGTCACGCCGTCAGGCCTCCTCAGCCGGTTCGTCGTCGATGGGCAGCGACATGCGATGCCGAACGATGCGCACGAGCGCTAAACCGCCGAACAGGACGAGCAGGAACGGCGCGAGCCACAGCACCAGGGTCTTGCCCGTGGTGCGCGGCCGGTACAACGCAAACTCCCCGTAACGCGTTACGAGGAACTCCGCGATCTCCTCGTCGGTCTGGCCCTCGTCGATCATGCGCGCGATTTCGCGTCGCAGATCGGCGGCCAGCGTCACGTTCGAGTCCTTGATGCTCTGGTTCTGGCATTGCAGGCAACGCACCTCGGCGATCAGTTTTTCGTAGCGCGCCTGCATCGCGGGATCGTCGAAGCGCTTCTCCTCGTCGATCGCAAACGCGGCCGACGCCGCCAGTGCCAGCAGCATCACGGCAATGTATCGTCTCATGTGCCCGCTCCCCGGCTGTTCATGCGAGCGACGAATTCACGCTGCCAGATGTCCGCGTCGAGCGGACCGAGATGCTTGTAGATCACGGTGCCACCCGGATCGACGAGGAAGGTTTCGGGCGCACCGTAGACACCCCAGTCGATTCCGACGCGGCCGTCCGCATCGAACGCCGACGCGATGTACGGATCGCCGAGTTCGTCGAGCCAGCGGATCGCATCGGGTCGCGAATCCCGCCAGTTGATGCCGTAGATCGGGATTGTCCTGCTGGCCGCGAGGTCCATCAGGAAGCCATGTTCGGCGCGGCACATGACGCACCACGTCGCCCAGACGTTCACGATTGAATACTGGCCGAGCAGGTTCTGCTTGCCGATCCTCACCTCGGGATTCTTCAGCGTCGGCAACTCGAACTCGGGCGCCGCCTTGCCGATGAACGGCGACGGCAGCGCGCGCGGATCGCCGTGCCGGAGGCCCATGACGAGAAACACGATGAGTCCCGCGACGATGATCAGCGGCCAGAGAAAGCGGTTCATGCCGTCGCCTCCCCGGTGCCAGTTACCGTGTCAGGCACCGCGTCACGCGCGGTCGCTTTGACGCGATAGCGACGGTCGCTGACCGCGATGATGCCGCCCAGCGCCATGACCAGGGCACCAAGCCAGATGAAGCGAATCATCGGCTTGTACTGGATGCGCACGCTCCAGGCGCCGTTGCCGAGCTGGTCGCCGAGGGCCACGAACAGGTCCTTGTCGAGACCCGGGTGAATGCCCGCTTCGGTCATCGGGCTCTTCTGTACCAGGTACTGGCGTTTCTGCGGCCGCACCGTGGCGATGAAATCGCCGTCCTTGCGAATGTCGACCACGGCCTCGATTGCCGAGAAGTTCGGGCCCTGCACGTTGCGCAGTTCCTTCATCTCGAACTCGTGGCCGGCCACCTCGATCGACTGGCCGGGCTGCAATGCGCGGTCGGATTCGACGCCGAACGCCGACACGATCGTGACGCCGATGACGAACAGTCCCATGCCGAAATGCGCAACCGACATGCCGAGCGCCGCGCGCGTGATGCCGGCCGAGCCTTTCTCGCGGCGCAGCGACCGGACGATCGGAATCAGCGACGACACCAGGATCCAGGCCGCGGCAGCGCAGCCGACGAACAGCAGGATGCTGATACGACCGTAGATGAACAGCGGGATCACGACCCCGAGCACGACGGCTACGATCGCGGGGATGCGCAACACCCTGGCCCAGGGCTGCGCCGGCTGCTTGCGCCATGCGGCGTGCATGCCCATGCCGAGCAGGATCACGAGCGGGAGCGTCGGCACGAGGAACGCGACGTTGAACCACGGCGGCCCGATCGAGATCTTGCCGCCCGTCGCCATTTCGATGACGAGCGGCGACAACGTGCCGATCAGCACGAGCGCGGTCGCGACGACGAACAGGACGTTGTTCAGCAGCAGGAAGGTCTCGCGAGACAGCAGACCGAAGCCGGCGTCCGAATCCAGCGACGGGGCGCGCCACGCGTACAGCGCCAGGGCGCCGATGACGACGACGGCGAGGAACGACAGGATGAAGAAGCCGCGCGTCGGGTCGGTCGCGAACGCGTGCACGGATACGATGATGCCCGAGCGCACGAGGAACGTGCCCAGCAGGCTCAGCGAGAAGGCCGTGATCGCGAGCAGCAGCGTCCAGCTCTTGAACAGGCCGCGACGTTCCGTGACGGCGAGCGAGTGGATCAGCGCCGTGCCGATCAGCCAGGGCATGAACGAGGCGTTCTCGACGGCGTCCCAGAACCACCAGCCGCCCCAGCCGAGCTCGTAATACGCCCACCAGCTGCCGAGCGCGATGCCGAGCGTCAGGAACATCCAGGCGAGCGTCGTCCATGGACGTGTCCACTTGGCCCAGGTGCGATCGAGATCGCCGCTGAGCATCGCCGCGATGGCGAAGGCGAAGGCCACCGAAAAGCCGACATAGCCGATGTACAGCAGCGGCGGGTGAATCGCGAGGCCCGGGTCCTGCAACAGCGGGTTCAGGTCGCCGCCGTCGGCCGCGGCCGGCACGAGGCGGTCGAACGGGTTCGACGTCAGGATCGCGAACAGCAGGAATCCCACCGAGAGGAATCCGAGTACGCCGATGACGCGTGCCGAGAAAGCTTCGGGCAGGTCTCCGCTGAAGCGCGCCACGGCGACCGTCCAGGCGGCGAGTATCAGGATCCACAACAGCAGCGAACCCTCGTGGGCACCCCACACGGCCGACACCTTATACATGGTCGGCAGCGAGAGCTGGGAATGATTGGCGACGTAGAGCACCGAAAAGTCGTCACTCAGGAACGCCCAGACCAGGCAGGCGAACGCGACGGCGAGGAACACGAACTGCCCCGTTGCGGCCGTGCGCCCGACGCGCATCATCGCAGCGTCGCCGCGGTGCGCACCGACCAGCGGCAGAACCGACTGGCAGATCGCCAACGACAGCGCCAGGATCAGCGCAAACTGGCCGACCTCAGGAAGCACTGCTGTTGCATCCCGAAGCGCCCCTGACGGCGGCCTCCTGGATGTCCTTCTGGTGCTTGGAGAGCGACTCGGCCACTTCCGGCGCCATGTATTCCTCGTCGTGCTTGGCGAGGATCTTGTCGGCTACGAACACGCCGTCGTCGCCGATGCGTCCGTGGGCGACGACCCCCTGCCCCTCGCGGAACAGGTCCGGCAGAACGCCCGTGTAAACGACCGGCACGGTACAAGCCGTGTCGGTCACCTCGAAACTGACGTCGAGCGATCCCTGTTCGCGTTGCAGGCTGCCACCGACGACGAGGCCGCCGATACGGAAATTACGTTCCTTGGGGTGTTTCCCCGCGACGACGTCCGAGATTTCCACGAAAAACATCATGTTGTCCTGGAAAGCCCTGAGCGTGAGTCCGGCAGCAATGGCGATGCCAAGCGCGGCCAGTCCTACGGCCAACATGCGTTGCTGTCTTGGTTTCATTCACGATCCTCTAGTGCCTTTAGTCGCACTTCGATTTCCCGATAAACTCGTTTATGCCTGAGGCGTGCACGCCAATCCGTGAACACCACGATTACAAGGGTCAACGCGACACAACTCCATACGTAGGCGCCGTAATCACCCATCGCAAATGCGTCCATTAAGCGCCTCCTTCGGGTGACAGAATCATCTCGCGCACCCAGCGCGTACGCCGTTCGCGGTACAGCACTTCGGTCCGGATGCGGCGCAGCAGCATCGACCCGAACAGCAGCGTGAAGCCGATGATCATGACGAACAGCGCGGCTTTCATGTCCGCGTCCATGGTGCCCTTCTTGAAGACCGTCTGGCCCTGATGAAGAGAAGACCACCATTCGACGGAAAAGTGCACGATAACGACGTTGACGATGCCGACGAGCGCCAGCACGGCGCTCGCCTTGTCCGCCTTGGTCGTGTCGTCGATGGCGCTCCGGAGCGCCATGTAGCCGAAATACAGGAACAGCAGGATGAGCTCCGACATCATGCGCGGGTCGCCCCATTCCCACCACGTCCCCCACATCGGCCGGCCCCAGATGGACCCGGTGCACAGCGCGAGGAACGTGAACGCGGCGCCAATCGGCGCGGCGGCGGCCGCCACGGCGTGGGCGAGCTTGATGCGCCAGATCAGGCCGATGCCGCCCGACGTCGCCATGATCATGTAAGCCATCAGGGACAGGTAGGCCGACGGGACGTGCACGTAGATGATGCGAAACGCATCACCCTGCTGGTAGTCCATCGGCACGACGAACAGGCCCTGCCAGGTGCCATAGGCGATCAGCAACAGGCCCGGGACCGCGAGCCACGGCGAGAGGATCGCGGAGATACGATAAAAATGCGGCGGAGACGCCAGCTGATGAAACCATTTCCACATAGTGTCGGGGAGTTTACTCGTTACTGATTCGAAGTGCGGCAGCCGTTGCATAAGGTGCAAGGCTGAGTGAAGCGATGGCATAGGCGCCGAGCGCCCATATTCCGGTTGAATATATGTCGTTGTGCGCGGCCAGCGAGACGGCATTCGCGCCGAGGATCATGATCGGCATCGCCAGCGGCAGGATCAAGAGGCTCAGCAGTGCCGTGCCGCGGTGCAGGCCCACCGTCAGCGCTGCGCCGATCGAGCCCAGCAGGCTCAGGCTGATCGTGCCCAGGGTCAGCGTGAGCATCATGACCCCGATGACCGAGAACGGCATACGATACGTGATCGCGAGAATCGGCGAAACGAACACGAGCGGCAGCCCGGCGGTCAGCCAGTGAGCCAGCGTCTTGCCGATCACGAGCACCGGCAGCGGCTGCGGGCTGACGAGCAACTGGTCGAGGCTGCCGTCCTCGAAGTCCGACAGGAACAGCGAGTTCAGCGACAAGAGCGTCGCGAGCAGGGCCGCCACCCAGATGACGCCCGGACCGCTGAATTCGAGCTGCTCGGCGCTCGGGCCGACCGCCAGCGGGAACAGCGTGCACACCATGGCAAAGAAGAACAGCGGGTTGAGCACGTCGCCGGGGCGCTTCCAGGCGAGCAGCAGGTCACGCTTCGCCGTTGCCGCCAGGCCCGCGAGGATGCCCGGGATTTCTCGCACGGACTCGGTCACTGGATCTTCACCCTGGTCATCGGCGAGTTGACCTCGAAGTCCTGGTGCGCCGCCATGACGCAGAGGCCGCCGTCAGCAAGGTGCTCATCGACGAGTTCGAGCACGAGGGCACGTCCTTCGCGGTCGAGATTCGTGAACGGCTCGTCCATGAACCAGAGCGGCACGTCCGAGAGCAGCATGCGCGCCAGCGCCACGCGCCGCTGCTGCCCGGCCGACAGCGAGCGCACGATGAGTTTCTTGAGCCGTGCGATGCCGAGGCGCTCATACACCTCCTCGGGATCTCGATTGGAGTGCGCGCGCAGGTGACGCTCGAAGCCGAGATTCTCGACCAGCGTGAGGTCGCCCTTGAGGCCCGTGCGATGCGCCAGCCACACAAGGCTGCCGTGAAACTCCTGGCGCTGTTTCTCGACGGGCACGTCGTCCCAGTAGACGACGCCCTTCTCGAGGCTCAGCATGCCCGCGACCGCGCGGATCAGGCTGGTCTTGCCACAGCCGTTGCGGCCCTCGAGCACGAGCAGGCCGCCGCTCTCCAGCGCAAACGAGAGACCGGAGAACAGGCAGCGTTCGCCACGAATCAGGGTGAGGTTGTCGGCCGATAGTTTGTGAGTCAATGCTTTACGCTCTGTCGTTTATCGGCGACGCCGCGAATACTACGATCGAACATGCTTGTTATTCAGAGAATTAGCTTATTTACGTGATGCCAATTCGAGCAAACCCGTGTGCCTCCTTGAACCCTAAGGAATCACCGAAATGCCCGTTTACAATAACCTGAAGCCGACCGTAGACTGGTCAGCCCGGTCGATTACAACTAGGAAAAGCGACCGGAACCGGACAATAGCAAATTTCCGCAACAAAGGATTGCGAGTTTATACCTATGGAACTAGGCGCGGCCGGCCTACAACAACAACCCTTCCCGACCCACGGCAAGCCGCTGGCGATCGTCACCTACGACTCCCAGCGCGAGGCACTCGAGGTGCTCCGCGCGACACACGAACATCCCAGCGGCCTGTCACTGTTGCAGGGCCCGACGCTGTCGGGCAAATCCATCCTGGTTCGCAGTTTCATCGACTCGCTGGACCCCGAGTGCGCCGTGGCCCTCGTAGACGGCAAGGGGCTCAATACGACCAACCTGTTGCTGGCCGTGCTGCGCCAGTTCGGCTACGACATCGACCTGAGCTCGGCCAACGAGCTGTTCGGCCTCGTGCGCGTGTTTGCGCTGCAGCAGGCCGCATCGGGCGTGCCGCCACTCCTGATCGTCGAGAACACCCAGGAGCTGAATCCGAGCGCGCTGCGTGCGCTGTGCGAACTCGCCGAGCTGCGCGTGCGCGCCGGCCACGCGATCAAGATGA
>JBFJQO010000103.1:0-8089 GCA_041616535.1 Woeseiaceae bacterium
AGGAGCTCAGTCCGCTGACGAGCCATACGGTCAAGCTGCAGGCAGCGTACGAGTTCCTCAGTGACGACGGCAACGACACGTGGGGTTTCGTCAAGCGCGCCAAGGTGACGGCGTCGCTCAACATGCTCACCGTCGACTACCACGATTTCTCGGATTTGAGGGCGCGCGCGCCTATCGGTGAAGAACCGCTGTACCAGCTCGACGCCGACGTCTTCCAGATCTACTTCTCGTTCTTTTACTGAACGGCGTACCGGCGATTGCCGCGCCAACGTGACGTCGCGAGGCCGGCGATCGTCGCCAGACATGATTCTTATTGCAAAACGGAGGATACCGATGAACAAGATGCTATTTGCAGGGCTCCTGGCGCTGGGCCTGACGTTGTTGACCGGAGACGCTGTCGCTCAGCAGGGCACCAAGGGTAAAGGCAAGCCCAATGTCGAATTGCGCGAGCAGCGCGAGCGGTCGAAGGACATGCGCAAGGAGGCCGAGGAGCGTGCCGAGAGGGAGCGCGAGGAGGGCGAGGAGCGCGCCGAACAGGAACGCGAACGCGCCGAGGAAATGCGCGAGGAAGCCGAGGAGCGGGCGGAGAAGGAACGCGAACGCGCCGGAGACGAAGAAGGCTTCGGGCACGACCTCGACGACGACCGGGTGCGCAGCGAGGGCCGCGGTAACGAGCGGTCGCAGGCCATGCGCGAGCGCCGTGATGAGCGCAAGCAAATCCAGGAGGAATACCGTGAGAATCGCGTCGACGGCCAGGAGGGCGACGCTGCCCGGGAAGGCGACGAGGACCAGAAGAAGGCAAAGAAGCCCTGGTGGAAATTCTGGGGTGACTGATTGAGGTGATACGATTGGCGCCTGCCCAGCGGGAGCCGATCGCCAATGACAAGCATTGTCATCGCGACGCTGGCGCTCCTCGGAGTCGCCGGCGTCGTTCTTTATAACCGCCTGATACGCAGCCGCAACCGGGTCGACACGGCCTGGAGCGACATCGACGTGCAGCTGCAGCGCCGGCACGACCTGATTCCGCGGCTCGTCGCCGCGGTCGACCAGTACGCGAAGTACGAGCGTGCGACGCTCGAGGCCGTCACCGAACTGCGCAGCGAGGCGATGCGACAGGTCGAGGTGCGGGCGCGCGGCAAAGCCGAGGAACAACTCAGCGCCGGCGTCGAACGCCTGATCGTGCTCGCCGAGCGATATCCCGACCTCAAAGCGAACGAGAATTTCCTGAGTCTGCAGAACGAGCTCGTCGAGACCGAGAACTACCTGCAATTCGCGCGGCGTTATTACAACGGCTCGGTGCGCGACTACAACACGATGACCGAATCGGTGCCGAGCAACGTCGTGGCCAGCCTGTTCGGCTTCGGGCAGCGGGATTTTTTCCAGAAGTCCTCGGACGAGGCCGGCAACGTGCCCCTCGCAAAATTCGGTACCGTCGAATGAAGCCGCTGTTCGCGGCGCTGCTGCTCGTCCTGGCGGCCGCGGGGCAGGCAGACGAGCGCATACTGAGTTTTCACAGCGACATCCGCGTGTTCACGGACGGCATGATCGAGGTCACGGAGACGATCGAGGTGCGGGCCGAAGGACGGCAGATCCGGCGTGGCATCTATCGCGACTTCCCGGTTGATTACACGGACAGGCTCGGCAACGACCATCGAATCCGGCTCGAAACGCTCGGCGTGCTGCGCAACGGGAAGCGCGAGGCATACCATACGGTGCGCAGTGGTCGCGATGTGCGAACCTATTTCGGCCACAAGAGTCGCTTTCTCGATCGCGGCAATCACACGTACGTCTTTCGCTATCGGGTCAACCGCATGCTCGGTTTCTTCGAGCAGCATGACGAGCTGTATTACAACGTCACGGGCCACCAGTGGGCGTTCCCGATCGACAAGGCGAGCGCGACGGTGCGTCTCGAGTTCGACGCGCCCCGCGACGCGCTCCTCGTCGAAGGCTACACGGGACGCTACGGTTCGAATGCCCAGGATTACGGCCACTACCTGGACGGTGAGGGCAACGTCCATTTCCAGGCGAACCGGGCGCTCCCGCCGTCCCACGGCCTGACGATCGTCGCCGGATGGCCGAAGGGCTACGTGACCGAACCGACATGGCTCGATCGTGCGCGCTGGTTGCTGAGCGATAACGCAAATCTCCTGGCGATGCTTGCGGGCCTGATGCTCGCGCTCGCGTATTACGTGCCGGTCTGGATAAAGCACGGCAAGGACCCGGAAGAGGGGGTCATCGTCACGCGCTACGACCCCCCGAGTGGCTTCTCGCCGGCATCATTGCGATACATCAACCAGATGTACTACGACGACAAGGTCATGACGGCCGCGATCGTAAACCTCGCCGTCAAGGGCTATCTCGAAATCGAGAAGCGGGGCAAGACGCACCTGCTGCGCAAGCTCGACACCGAGACGCTGAAACCGGAGATGGCGCCGGGCGAGAAGGAGCTGTTCAACGCGTTATTCAGGCAAGGCGACGTCGTCGAACTCGAGGACGAGAATCAAAAGATGCTGCACAAAGCGCGCGCCGAACATAGCGAGTCGCTCAAGGCCGATTACAAGCACCATTACTTCAAGACCAACGGTTTCCTCAACGTCCCGCCGATTCTCATCGTCGTCATCGCGGGCATCGTCGCGATCAACGCGGGCAGCGGCGCGACGGGACCAACGATCGCTCTGATCGTCGTCTCGTTTCTCGTGGTCGTATTCTTCGCGATCATCATGAAGCGCCCCACGCTGCGCGGGCGCAAACTACTCGACGAGATGCTCGGCTTCAAGGACTATCTCGAGATCGCGGAGAAGGACGAGCTCAACCTGCGCAACCCGCCCGACAAGACGCCCGCACTGTTCGAGGCCATGCTGCCGTACGCGCTGGCGCTCGGCGTCGAGCAGGCCTGGGCCGACAGATTCGCGGCCGTGCTCGCGGCCATCCGCAACCCGGACGGCAGCGCTTACCGGCCCGGCTGGTACAACGGAACCTGGAACACGTCGAACCTGTCGAAATCGACCAACGGCCTCGCGAAGGGCCTGAGTTCGGCCGTAGCTTCGTCGACGTCGCCCCCGGGCTCGTCCTCGGGCGGCGGTGGCGGGGGCTTTTCCGGCGGCGGCGGGGGCGGCGGCGGGGGCGGCGGCTGGTAATTCTCACGAAAGGAAGCGCATGAACCAGACAGTTTTCAGCCGCCGGCCGTTGACCGGCATCCCCAACGTGATCTTCGCGCTGTTGATCGCCAACGGGCTCATCTTCGCGCTGCAGCAAATGAACTTCGAGTTCATGATGCTCAACTTCGCGCTGTGGCCGGCCACGCACTCGCAATCACCGTTCATGCCGTGGCAGCTCCTGACCTACGGGTTCCTGCACGGCAACCTGACGCACATCGCGTTCAACATGTTTGGGCTCTGGATGTTCGGCCAGGACCTCGAGCGGCTCTGGGGGCCGCAGCGGTTCCTCACGTACTTCCTCGTCTGTGTGGTCGGTGCGGGTGCCATCCAGCTGCTCGTCGCAGGTTTCCAGGGCGGCCTGTACCCGACCGTCGGCGCCTCGGGCGGGCTGTTCGGCCTGCTGCTCGCTTACGGCCTGACCTTTCCGAATCGCATCGTCGTGCCGCTGTTCCCGCCGATCCCGATGCGGGCCATTACGTTCGTCATCGTGTTCGGCCTGCTGGAGCTCTATCTCGGCCTCAGCGGCGGCGCGCCCGGCATCGCCAATTTTGCCCATCTCGGTGGTATGCTTTTCGGTTTCCTGATGCTGCGTTACTGGAGGAGGTCGCGCCGCCGATGACGGGTTCGCTGACAGCACTGGTGCTGGCCACCGCAATCCTGGTCCTGATCCCGGGCCCCAACGCCGCTCTGATCGTCGCGAACAGCCTCAAGTACGGTTTCCGCATGGGTCTGGCCACGGTACTCGGCACGACGGCCGGGGTCGGGCTGCAGCTCGTGCTCGTGGTCCTCGGACTCGCCGCGGTCATCGCATTCGCTGCCGAGGCGCTGACCTGGGTCAAGTGGGCCGGCGTGGCCTACCTGGTCTGGCTTGGAATACGCGTATGGCGCGAGGCGCCGGGCGATCTCTCCCGCATCGAGGCGGCGCCCGCGATGTTCTGGCGGGGCTGCCTGATCGCATTACTCAATCCGAAGACCCTGTTGTTCAACGCGGCCTTCGTTCCGCAGTTCGTCGGAGAGGGCGCGACGCTTGCCGAAGTCGGCGTCGTCGCGGCCGTGTTCGTCACGGTCCTCTTCGCCGGCGATGTTGCGTGGGCCGCATTCGCAAGCTCGGCGCGCGGCGCACTGGCCCGGTACTCGTCCGTTCGCAACAAGCTGACGGGCGCATTCCTCATGGCGGCGGGCGCAGGCCTGGCGCTGACACGGCGTGCAACGAATTGAGTTCGTCGCGCATCTAATTCATTAATCCAACCCCGGGGGTAGACAATGACAATCAAACGCAGAGAGTTTCTCGGCTCGATGGCGGCTGGCAGTGCCGTGCTCACGATGCCGGCGTTCCTGCAGGGCTGCGCCGTGCCCGGAGCGGCGGCCCTCGACACGGCCACGCCCGAGAATCCGTTCATGGCCTGGTTCGGCGTGGACCAGGCCACCGCGGCCAGGGTCATGGCCGAATTGACCGCGCGTGGCGCAGACGCTGCGGACCTGTATTTCCAACACTCGCGCACGAATTCGCTGGCGCTCGAGGACGGCATCGTGAGCAACGCGAATTCTGGCATCGAGCAGGGCGTCGGCCTGCGCGTCGTCATCGGCGACCAGACCGGGTATGCCTTTACCGAGGACCTGACCCTGCCATCGATGCTGGCTGCGGCGCGCACCGCCTCGGCAATCGCGTCGCGCAGCGCGGCAGCGGCGCCGCAGTCGTTCAACGCGCTCGGCAGCGGCAACCTGTACACGACCACGGTGCCCTGGGCCGACGTCGGCGTCGACCAGAAATTGCCGATCCTGAAATTCGTCGAAGAGAAAACGCGCGCCATGGACCCGTCGATCGACAAGGTCGCCGTGTACTGGGGTGACGGCGACGAGCGCGTCATGATCGCGACGCTCGACGGTCGGCTCGTGACCGATCACCGCCCGATGACGCGCCTGACGGTCGTCGTGACGGCGAAGAAGAACGGCGAGACACAGACGGGCTACTCGAATATCGCCGCGCGCGAGGAATTCGGCTGGTACACCGAGGAACGCATCCTGACGATGATCAAGGAAGCGGTCGATCGCACGATGATCCAGTTCGACGCGCGCCGTCCGCCGGCCGGCGAGATGCCGGTCATCCTGGCGTCGGGGCCGAGCGGCATCCTGTTGCACGAGGCCATCGGCCACGGCATGGAGGCTGACTTCAACCGCAAGGGCACGAGCATTTACTCCGACATGATCGGCAAGAAAGTCGCCGAGCCTTTCGTGACGGTCGTCGACCAGGCCTCGATCCCGCGCGAACGCGGCGCGCTCAACTACGACGACGAGGGCAACAAGGCCGGCCGCACGGTGATGGTCGAGAACGGCATCTTGAAGTCCTACCTGCACGACGAGATCAGCGCGAAACAGTACGGCCTGGGACCGACCGGCTCCGGCCGTCGCGAGTCCTACAGGTTCGCGCCGATGCCGCGCATGACGTGCACGTTCATGGAGGATGGGCCGCACACGAAGGACGAGATCGTTGCAGCCGTCGACCACGGCATCATCTGCGAGACCTACCAGAACGGCCAGGTGCAGATCGGGGCCGGCGACTACACGTTCTACGTGAAGAACGGCTGGCTCGTCGAGAAGGGCCGCATCACGGCGCCGATCAAGGACGTCAACATCATCGGCAACGGCCCCGAGTCGCTCAAGCGCATCACGATGGTCGCGAACGACGCACGCCTCGACACGGGCGGCTGGACCTGTGGAAAGAACGGCCAGAGAGTCCCGGTGTCGCAGGGCATCCCGACCGTGCTGGTCTCGAAGATGACGGTAGGAGGCGAAAATGTCAGCTGATCTCCGCAATCGCGCGGCGCAGGCCGTCGATCTGGCGAAGCGGGCCGGCGCCGACGAGGCCTGGGCCACGGCCACACAGAGTCGTGACGTCGAATTCGAATTTCGCGACGGCAGGCTAGAGAAGGTCAAGGACACGACGTCGCGCAACCTCGACATCCAGGTATATGCCGACGGGCGCTATTCGAGCCACAACACGACGGACCTGAGCGCGGACAGGCTCGATGGCTTCATCGCCGAGGCGGTCGCCATCACGCGGGCCCTGGAACCCGACGAACACCGCCGCATCACCCCGGCGGAGCTGTTTCGCGGACGCCCCGCCGACGACCTCGATCTCGTCGACGAGGCGGTCGCCGCGCTGACGCGCGAGCAGCGGCTGAAATGGTGCGAGGCACTCGACCGCGTGGCCACCGACCACGAGCGTGTCATCTCGGCGACGGCGGGCGTGTACGACGGCACGCTCGAGTCCGCGTCGGCCAGCAGCAACGGTTTCTCGGGCGAGCACGCCGAAACCTACTGCTGGCTCGGTGCCCGGGTCACGGTGCGCGACGAGGGCGACAAGCGGGCCGAGGACGGCTATTTCGCGGGCAGCCAGCACGTTGACGCCTTGCCTGCCGCGTCCGAGGTGGCGCGCATAGGGCTCGACAGGACGTTGGCCCGTGTCGGCTCGGAGAAGGGCCCGACGCTGAAGACGACGATGGTCGTCGATTCACGCGCGGCCGGCTCGCTGATCGGCCGGCTGTTGCGGCCCGCGTCGGCGCGCAGCGTGCAGCAGGGGCAGTCGTTTTTCGCGGATATCGTCGGCAAACAAGTTTTCGGCGACAAGCTGACGATCGTGGACGATCCCCTGATCCCGCGCGGATTCGGCTCGCGCCATTTCGACGCCGAGGGGATCTCGGCGAAGTACCTGCCCCTCATCGAAGACGGTGCGGTCAGGAATCTCTATGTCGACACCTACTATGGCCGCAAGAGCGGCATGACGCCGACGACGGGCTCGCGGTCGAACATCGTCGTCACGCCGGGCGAGCAGTCGCTCGATGCGTTGCTCGGTGACGTCGGTGAGGGCGTCTACGTGACCTCGTGGCTGGGCGGCAATGCGGACGGGACGACCGGCGATTTCTCGCTCGGGCTGCGCGGCCACTTGATCGAAAACGGCAAGATCGGGCGGCCGGTCGGCGAAATGAACGTTACGGGCAACCTCAAGGACCTGTTCGCGCGGCTCGAAGCGCTGGGCAACGACGTCTATCCGTACTCGTCGACGCTGTCGCCGTCGCTGGTGTTCGGCGGGGTGGACTTTTCGGGCGCCTAGGCACACCCGAGAAGCGGCCCTGGCCTTACTTCTGGCGAGTGACTCAGTACGGCCGGGAGCGGCGGTCGATTACGTTGTCGCATTCTTTCGCGGCATCAGGTATCCGGGTACGGCGGCAGCCAATAATAGCGCCGGCACATCGCCGACCAGGTGAGCGGTCTCGCTTGGGTGGCCAATCGCTTGAGCCGCCGTCACTAACGCATGGACGACGCTCGACCACACTGTAAATGAAATAAGGCTCCGGTGCGTTTCCGGATTTTCTTGCTGCGACAATGAGGAACACACCAAAAACGGCGCAGATGCCCACGATCATCTGAGAATAGTAAGTTCCTTCACCGCCATGCCATACCCATCCGGATGGCCACACCATGCCGATACCGGGTCGAATTATGTCATTTTCCTGAAACTTTCCTGGTCAATCAGTCGTTATCCATAGTCAAGAGCGACCAGCAGGGGCTGAGAGTATTGCCCAGGGCCGTGATATTGCCTGATGACGAAAGCCGCCCAGCGACGAGGAATAGTTTTGTGAACGACCATCCTGACCCGCTTGCCGCACTTGAGACTTCCATGGCGGATACCGCCAAACGGTCCCCGAGCAAGACTTACGCCAGTATCTTTTTGCCAAAGAATATCTACGAAGCGTTGCCCGCGGCTTATGTTTCCGCCGGAACGTTGTTGATACTCGGTGCCGCCTATATCGGCATCGGTCACGGGCCAATGGTCGTCGGATACTTGGCCGTGGGTCTGTCGTGTATTCTCGCCGGTGTGACAGTGACCAGCATTCGCCGCAGAGAGCGGTCGAATTAGGATAACGCTTTGC
>JBFJQO010000104.1:0-8072 GCA_041616535.1 Woeseiaceae bacterium
ACGTGCCGCCGTTCGACACCTGTGCGCGTCCGGATCCACTCATCCGTCGTTTCGACGATCTTCTCAAGATCGAAGTTGGTCATGATACGCTCGGGCAGATACCGTCCCGTGCCAACGATGCGTGAATAGGTCATGCGGTTTCCTTCTGCAGCATCGCGCCGATCTGCTGCGGCAACTGGTTACGTACTTCGACAATCGCGGTATCGATGGCATGCTGGAATGCGTAAGCGTCCGCGCTGCCATGGCTCTTGATCACGATACCATTCAGGCCCGCCAGAGTCGCACCGTTGTAGTTGCGCGAATCCATCTGCGCGGCGAGATCGCGCAGCACTGGTCCGGCCATGATCGCCTGCAACTTCGTCAGCCAATTCCGCTGAAACGCGTTGTTGAGATGGTGCTTGCAGAGTCCGACCGTGCCTTCCATCGTCTTGAGCGCGACATTGCCCGTGAAGCCGTCCGTCACCACGACATCCGTCTTGCCCGAGATCAGGTCCGTCCCCTCGACGAATCCGACGTAGTTGAGCGCGCTTGCGTTGAGCAACGCGGCAGCTTCCCTGACCGTATCGTGGCCCTTGGTATCCTCGGCGCCGATGTTCAGCAGCGCGACGCGAGGCCGGTCGATGCGCTTGATATCGGCCGCGACGATCGAACCCATCAACGCGTACTGGAACAGGTGCTCGGGCGTCGCCTGCGTGTTGGCGCCGAGGTCGAGCATGTGCATCGAGCCGCCCAGCGACGGAATCTCGGCGATGATCGCGGGACGGTCGATACCTGGCAGCATTTTGAGCACGAACTTCGCCGTCGCCATCAGCGCCCCGGTGTTGCCGGCGCTGACGCAGGCATCCGCAGTGCCGTCCTTGACGACGTCGATCGCGACACGCATCGACGAGTCTTTCTTGCGGCGCAGCGCGTCCGCGGGTGGTTCCGACATCTCGACGACTTCGCTGGCATGCCGTACGCGCAGCCGCGGGTCGTCGCCGACGATACTGCCGACCAGCGGCCCGAGTTGCTGTTCGTCGCCGACGAGCACCAGGTCGACATGCCGGTACCTGGCGAGCGTCGCCGCCGCCGCGCGCACGACGACCTCGGCGCCGAGGTCGCCGCTCATCGCATCGAGGGAAATGGTCGAGTTAGCGCTCACCGTAGGTCGCGTCGGGCGGGGCCCGAACGATCAGGGGTAGTGCTTACTCGTCGTCGTCGATCGACTCAGGCTGCGAGACAACCTGGTTGCCGCGGTAGAAACCGTCGGGCGTAACGCGGTGACGCAGGTGCGTCTCGCCCGAGGTCGGGTCAACCGACAACGCGGGCTTCTTCAATTTGTCGTGCGAACGACGCGCGCCGCGCGTTGCGGGGGTCCTGCGACTCTTCTGAACAGCCATAACTTTCTCCAGTCGGTCCGGCGAACCGGCCCTTATTCTTCCTGTGCCATCCGTTCGCGCAAGGACGCAAACGGCGTTGTCATTTCCTCGGCACCGGCCTCTTCCGCGGCGGTCAATGCCTTGCACGCGGCCGACTCCGTGTGCATCGCCGAAAATGGCAACGCCATGATCAGCAGTTCCTCGACGATGTCCTGCGGCCTCAGCAGCGTCTCGTCGAGCTCCCAGACCTCGTGGTCATCGTAGCCATCTGCGCTTTGCTCGGTCTCGAGCAGCAGCAGATCGGCCTCGGCCTCGAGCGGCAGTCGGAACGGCTCGAGGCAGCGCTGGCAGACCGCGTCGACGGTCACCTCGGCCCGGCAGGCCACGCGCGGCAGCTGCCGCTGCGCGTCCGCGAAACCGAACTCGAGACGGCCGGACACGCGCGCGTCGCGCCAGCCCGCCGGTATATTATCAGCATCCAGCGTAGCCAGGTCCGCCCCGACCACGTCGGCGAGGTTCTCGAAATCGCTTAATTTTTCAGCAATTTCAACAACGTGCGAAACCGCCGCCCAATCGGCGGCGGTGCGGCGCTCGCGCAGCAGATTACCCATGGCGCGCGCATGATAAGGACCGCGCGGCCTCAAGTCAAAGCATCGCCGGCACAAATTTCGGTGCCCGGCGAGAAACCGGTTAAACTCGGCGAATCGTGTCTTAAGGTTTTGATTTGTTTATGCAAAATCCATCCTCACCGACGATCTTCCTGGCCTCTTCGTCACCGTATCGGCGCGACCTCCTCGACCGCTTCCTCGACAGCTACGAATCCGTGGACCCGGAGGTCGACGAGCGCAATGCCGACGGCCTGTCGCCCGGGGAGCTGACGCGGCACCTGGCGCGCAAGAAAGCCGAGGCCATCGCGGTCAACGCGCGCCAGGCGCTCGTGATCGGTGCGGACCAGCTCGCAGTCCTCGACGATCGCGTGCTCGGCAAACCCGGCAACCATGCGAGGGCCGTCGAGCAATTGCTCGCGGCGTCGGGCAAGGCTGTCACGTTCCTGACGGCCGTGTGCATCCTCGACCCGGTCGGTCGGGCTCGTTACGAACACACCGACAAGACCGTCGTGCGGTTCCGCCAGTTCGACCGGCGGCTTGCGGATGCCTACCTGCGGCATGACGAGCCCTATGACTGCGCGGGCAGTTTCAAGCTCGAAGGGGCGGGCTTCGTGTTGTTCGAGTCGGTCACGACCGACGATCCGACTGCGCTCGTCGGCCTGCCGATGATCTGGCTGGCCGACCGCCTGCTGCAACTCGGCTATCTCCTCCCCTAATACGGTACCGGACACCTTATTTCGAGTCTAAAGGTACCGGACACCTTAGACTCGAAATAAGGTGTCCGGTACCCAATTAGCGGCGTTTGCGGCGCTGCGCCTCGATGACCCCGATATTGAGAAAACGCTCGAGCTCGTCGGCCAACGGTGCCGTGAAATGCAGGTCGTTGCCGCTGTCGTCGGCAAACGCGATCGACTGGGCATGCAGAAACAGCCGCTCGAGTCCGAGCGCGCGCGCCTGCTCGTTCGCATCCTTATCGCCGTAGCGCTCGTCACCGAGAATCGGGTGTCCCGCGTGCTGCAGGTGCACGCGAATCTGGTGCGTACGCCCGGTCCGCGGAGCGCATTGCAATAGGCTGTAGACCCCGTAGGTCCGCGACAGGCTGACGCGCGTCTCCGCCGGCTTGCCCTTGTTGCTGACGACGACATGACGCTCCCCGCCCTTGCGGTTGGTCACGAGCAGCGGCACATCGATGCATTGCTCACCGTATTGCCAATCACCAACGACCAACGCCAGGTAGTTCTTTTCCACCTGCCCCTCTCGAAAGCGCGCGTGCAGGTCGCGCAGCGCGCTGCGTCGCTTGGCCATGACGAGGCACCCGGAAGTCTCGCGGTCGATACGGTGCACGAGCCCAAGGTCCCGGAGATCGGGGCGGGCATGTCGCAGCAACTCGATCACGCCGTGGCTGATGCCGCTGCCGCCATGCACGGCGACACCGGCCGGCTTGTTGATCACGAGCAGCCGCGGGTCCTCGTACAGTATGCAGTCGAGCATAGCGGCCGCCAGCCGCTCCGGCGGCGGCGGCGCGCCGACGCTGATGCGTGCGGGCGGTATGCGTACCTCGTCCCCGTCGCGCAGCCTGTAGTCGGCCCGCACGCGACCGCCGTTGACACGCACTTCGCCGCGACGCAGCAAACGGTAGACGCGCCCCTTCGGCACGCCGGGCAGTTCGCTGCGCAGGAAATTGTCGATCCGTTGTCCGGCGCGGTCCTTGTCGATGCGCACCTTGCGGACGCCGCTGATGCGGGTGTTTGCCTTGGCAGGCAATTTTTCTTGCATTTTCTTTGCTGTAGCGCGCAGGAGGTATGCTATATTACCGCCCGGAGCAGTTTCGGCATACTGGCCGGAACACTCTACGCGACTTTTTTTTGGTCCCGCGAGCCTGCGAGACCTGATTTCAGATGGCAGCAAGCACGGAATCCGGCCTGCGCCACGGCGGCAAAGCCGCAGGGAAATCATGCTGATAGTTTTTCTGGCCCTGACCACTCTGGGTCTGGCCATTGCAGAGATATTGAACCTGCTCGTCGACGCAATCCGGCGTCGCGCTCCCGTGCATGTATCCCCCTGCGCCCGCCCGGCGCCGTGTCCCGTCGTGCTGTCCTCGACAAGACAAGTGGGACATCATGAAAAGAATGCTCATCAATGCAACTCAGCAAGAAGAGTTGCGCATGGCGATGGTCGACGGCCAGCGCCTCTACGATCTCAACATCGAAGCATCGGCTAGCGAACGCAAGAAAGCCAACATCTACAAGGGGAAGATCACGCGCATCGAGCCGAGTCTCGAGGCTGCGTTCGTCGACTACGGTGCAGATCGCCACGGCTTCCTGCCCTTGAAAGAAATCTCCAGCGAGTATTTCGTCAAGGAATCCAAGGGCGGCAAACCCAATATCAAGGACGTCCTCAAGGAAGGCCAGGACATCGTCGTCCAGGTCGACAAGGAGGAACGCGGCAACAAGGGCGCGGCCCTGACGACGTTCGTCAGTCTCGCGGGCCGTTTCATCGTCCTCAAACCCAACAAGTCGCACTCGGGCGGCGTGTCTCGCCGCATTACCGGGCAGGATCGCGATGCCGCGCGCAAGTCCCTGAACTCGATCGAAGTGCCCGACGGCATGAGCGTTATCCTGCGCACTGCGGGCATCGAGCGCAGCGCCGAAGAACTGGCCTGGGACCTCGAGAACCTGCTCACCGTGTGGACGGCCATACTCAACGTCGTGCTCGAGCGCCCGTCGCCGTTCCTGATCTACCGCGAAAGCGACTCGGTGGTCCGCGCCCTGCGTGACTACCTGACGAATGACGTCGGCGAGATTCTGATCGACGACGAACAGACGTACAAGGATGCGTACGAGCACGTCGAAGCAACGATGCCGCACAACCTGCGAAAGTTGAAGCATTACTCGGACGCCGTGCCGTTGTTCACGCGCTTCCAGATCGAGTCGCAAATCGAATCCGCGTTCGCACATACGGTGACCCTGCCCTCGGGTGGCAGCATCGTCATCGACCACACCGAGGCGCTGGTGTCGATCGACATCAACTCGGCACGCGCGACCAAGGGCGGCGATATCGAGGCCACGGCGCTGAATACGAATCTCGAGGCCGCCGACGAGATTGCGCGGCAGCTGCGTATTCGCGATCTCGGCGGCCTGATCGTCATCGACTTCATCGACATGGGACCGTCGAAACACCAGCGCGACGTCGAAAACCGCCTGCGCGAGGCCGTGCACCAGGATCGTGCCCGTGTGCAGATCGGCAAGATCAGCCGCTTCGGCCTGCTCGAAATGTCGCGCCAGCGCCTGCGGCCCTCGATCGGCGAATCGGCACACATGACCTGCCCGCGCTGCTCGGGTTTCGGCAACATCCGCAGCGTCGAGTCGCTCGCGCTCGCGATCCTGCGCATCGTGGGCGAAGAAGCCCGCAAGGAACGCACCGCCAAGGTCATCGCGCAATTGCCGGTCGAAGTCTCGACCTACCTGCTCAACGAGAAACGTGACTGGGTGCAGAACCTCGAGGACAGCAACGACACGCAAATCGTCCTCGTGGCCAATTCGCTCCTGGAAACGCCGCACTACGAAGTGCGCCGCGTCCGTGACGACCAGACCGAGCTGCCCGAAAACGTAGGCGTCAGCTACACACTCACCGCCGAGCAGGCGGAACCCGAGACGCCGCAGGCGATCCTCGAGCGCAAGCATGTCGAGGCACCCGCCGTCGCCACGCTGAAACCGACCACGCCCGCCCCGAAACGGGAGGAGCCGAAAAGCGAAGGCTTGTTCGCGAAGATTGCGTCCTGGTTCTCGAGCGATGACGAACCGGCGAAGAAAAAGACCACCCAGCGCAAGAAAAAGTCCGCCCAGCCGAGTCGCGGCCGGCGCACGCAGACCAAACGCGGCAGTGAGGGCCGCGGCACGCAACGCAAGAAGCCGCAGACCAAGAAGAAGGCCAAGAAAAAAGTCAAGAAGAAAACCGAAACGCATCGCAAGAAGACGGCGCAGAAGGATGCCTCCCGGAAACCGGCAGCGAAGCCGCAGACGGACAAGGCGAGCGAATCGCGCGACGAGGCGCAAGCGGACCAGAAGCCTGCCTCGCGCAATCGCCGCAGCCGCGGCGGGCGCCGCCGCCGCCGCAGTGCGGACCGGCTCGAGAAGGTCGCCGACGCGCAGCAACGGACACAGCAGAAAGCGTCCGGGCCGACCGCACAAAAGGCCGGCAAGCCAGCACAGGAAAAGCCCGCAGGGCCGCCGCGAGCTCGAACCGACGCGGAACGCGCCGCCGAAACGGTGAAAGTGGAGGATAGGGCTTCGAAGAAGACTGCGCCGGACGCGCCGAAGAAAGCTGCGCCAGACGCGCCGAAGAAAGCCGCGCCGGACGCGCCGAAAAAGGCTGCCCCGGAAGCGCCGAAGAAGGTCGCGGCGCAAGCCGACGGCGGCGACACCGAGGCCAAGCCGAAATTGCTGCCCTGGGAACCGCAGTCTCTGCCGGTCAAGGCCGACGCCCCCAAGCCGGAGCCGAAACCCCGGGCACCCAAGCCGGCCCCGGAGGCCAAGGCCGGTGACGCGCCGGACCCGAAGCCGGCGCCCGCAGCGACCACCCCGCCTCCGCCGAAAGCGGAGCCGAAACCGGCGGACCCGGCGCAGGACTGACGGCTACCGCCTGCTGAGCGTCTCGAGCAAGCCGCGGGACGCATTCTCGACCAGGTCAAGGACCCGCTCGAACCCGGCCGCGCCGCCGTAGTAAGGATCGGGCACCTCGGTCTCGTCGCCCTCGGAGAAATCGAGGAACAGCTTCAGCTTGTGGTGCAGTTCGGGCGGCGACTCCCCTTGCAGGCTCGCCAGATTGTCGCGATCCATCGCAATGATGTAGTCGAACTCGACGAAGTCGTTTTCGTGAACGCGCCGCGCGCGGATGCCGTCGAGCGACATGCCGCGGCGTGCCGCCGCCTCGCGTGCGCGCCGATCCGCGGGCTCGCCCACGTGATAGGCGTGCGTGCCGGCCGAATCGATGTCGAGGCGATCCGCGACGCCTGCCTGCACGGCGTGATGGCGGAATACGCCTTCCGCCGTCGGGGAACGGCAGATGTTGCCCATGCAGACAAAGAGAACCCTTGTTTTCTCTTTTATTTCAGTCACTTAATACCTTTCCTGGGTGCCTCTTATCGGCCGTTCTTGGATACCGCAAGTATCTGATTTCCTTAAGTTCGCGGCAAGGATAAGAGGCAGATTTGTTCAGCAGATTGTCCCGAAGAATCCAGGGTCCGCTCGCGAATCAAGCGGACGCTCGAATGACTCGGTCTCGGTAGAGCAAAAGGTCAGGACTCGGCCAAGAGCGGACCACGGTGGTGCCAGGAACGAAGTCGACCACTGCACTGCCTGACTAAGTGGCCGCCCATGGGTCGTAGCTGCCAAAGTTCCATAGGTATCCCTCTGGATCTCGACACGAGTAGTTCTTGCCACCATAGTCCTCCGCGGTTAGAGGCATGACGATTCTCGCTCCGGCTTTAACGGCGTCTCGATAGTGCTCATCAATCGCCCGAACAATAATGTAGGGGCTCTGACATACAACTGCGTCAGACGAGCCTGGAGGCGCTTGTAGCCTGCCGAAATCGTCATCTCGGGCGGAGCCGAGCATTATCATGCCATTACCAAAGGTGAGCTGAGCGTGCTCGATTCGACCGTCGTCACCAAGAATGACCAAATGCTTTTTGAAGTCAAACGCGTCGCACAGCCACTTGATGGCTGACTGGGCATCGTGATAACGGAGCGTCGGGATGATGGTTGGCTTCATACAATCTGAGTATGTTCGTAGATCTTGTCGAGTGGCCGCGTTGGGTCAGCGGCCGCCTGCCGGCATCGTATCACGCTGACTTCTGCTTTCGAATGTAGACCGGCCGTTCGATCTGATTCCATGACTTCGTCGCGACTCGGCCACAAGCGGGCAATCGACGGCCCGAGCGACTAAGACTTTTTGTCCGATGCATCAGTGCGAACAGCGGCGCCACCCACGAGCGCAACGTGGCGCAGTATGGTGATCATGGCATCCAACACTTCGAGTCGATTGGGTGGGGGCACGGTGAGGGTGAATTGCAACACACCGTCTCGAGCAGGACCAATTTCGACAT
>JBFJQO010000105.1:0-7930 GCA_041616535.1 Woeseiaceae bacterium
CGAAGTGGAGAGCATCCAGGCGATCCTCAAGAAGCACACGGGCAAGGACTTCAGTGCGGCCGACATACGCGTCGCGGCGCGCGAGGAACTGTATGCCGAATCCACGCTGGTCAGGTACCTGCGCCGTGCCGAGAAACGCCTGAGCGCCGAACATTGCACCGAGATCGTCCAGGCGCTTGCCGACGTATTCCGCAGCGACAAGAGCATCAGCGCGCTGGAAGTAGACTTCTTCAACAACGTCGTCAACGCGTTGAACGTTACGCCGGCGCAGATCGCCGGTCTGGCCACCGGCGACGTCTGAACGCCAAGCCCGGCGGCCGGGCATCCTGTCCTTCTCGTACGCATTCGCCATGACCCGGCGAAGCGGCGCATCGTCCCAGAAAAAATAACCCGCGACCAAACTCGCCGGCAACCTCGGTGACAACCGCGCGCCTGCGGCGCCATCAGACTGAATGTCGGCTGAACAGGGTCGCAGGTTTTCGCCGGCATGCCTGCCGGGTTCAGCATCGATTCAGTGACACGGGTGCCTAATCGGAGACAGGCTAACGAGAGGACACCGTTATGAAACTCATGACTCGCACAACCGTGACGGTACTCCTGCTGTTGCTGGCGGCGGTCGGCATGGCGGAAGATGGAACGGAACCCCGGCAAAGCCTGACATCGCAGGGCCAGGGCATCACGCGCGGTAGCGTCGGCGACGGCAAGTTATCGTTCGACGAGCACGCGCCCTTACGCAAGCGGGCCGCGGCGGTCGAGCCGCGCAAGTCGCCGGACACCCGGTCCGAATCGGGGACGATCTCCCGGGCGGGTGACGCAAACTTCTGGTTCTATACGGCCGATGTCGAGTTATTCAACGATCTCGATCGCGACGGCTACTACGCCGGCATCGACCTGCTGTTCGACGCCGACACGACCTACGCGGTCGCGGACGTCTATGCCGTGATTTATCTGAGCTACGAATACGGCCCGTGGAACGAGTACGCGGAGACGGACGACTTCACGTTACTCGGCGCGACCAGCGCCGACGAGTACATCGTCGAGACCGAACTCGTCTCCGGTTATCCGACGGGCAGCTACGATATCCTGATCGAATTGTACGATGCGTACGACAACCGCTTCCTGGCGAGCTTCGGCCCCGAGGACACTTCGGAACTCGCGTTGCTGCCGCTCGAAGACTCGGCCCGGGATACGCCGCCAGGCGGCACGACTCAGGTCGTCGTCAGCTCGGGTGGCGGGGGGTCGCTGGGCTGGCTGCTGCTCTTCGTCCTCCTCGCGGTACGCATGACCTCGCGTCCCCAGGCGGCGAGGCTGTCGAAATAGACGTACAGGGCGGGCACGACGAGCAGTGACACGACCGTCGAAAACGCCAGACCGCCTATGATCGCTCTCGCCATCGGGTAGTAAGGCGGACCGTCTCCACCGATCTGCGTGGTGCCCATGGCGAGCGGCGTCAGGCCGACGATCGTCGTCGCGACCGTCATCAGGATCGGCCGCAGGCGGTCGCGACCGGCAACGACGATGGCCTTGTCGCGCGGCATTCCTTCGACGCGAAGGTTGTTGATGTGATCGACGAGCACGATGCCGTTATTCACGACGACACCGATGAGTATCATGATGCCGATCATGGCCATGAACGAAAACGTCGTGCCGGTCGCGGCGAAAAACAGGAACACGCCGAAGATCGAGAACGCGATTGAACCCAGGATGATCGAGAACGGCAGGATCAGCGATTCGAACAGCGCGGCCATGACGAGGAAGATACAGGCGACGCCGAGAATAATGTTCTGGGTCATCATTTCGGCCGTTTCGTCCTGGCGTTCGAAACCGCGACCTTCCTTCCAGCTGTAGCCGGGCGGCAGCTCGAACTGGTCCATCAGGCTCTTCACGCGTGGCCGGACGTCCTCCTGGGTGACGTCCTCGGCGAGATTCGCATTGATGATGACCGCCGTCTGCCGGTCGGCGCGGCGGATCATGTCGGGTGAGCGACCGAGGCGCAGCGACGCGACGGTGCCGAGCGTGATCCGCCGCCCATCCGGCGTATACAGCGGCAGGTCCGCCAGCTGCTCGATACTCTGTTTATCGTCCTCCCGGAACGCGAGCCGGACCTCGATCTCGCCCGACGCATCGCGAAACTCGCGCATGTTCTCGCCGCGCATCGCGATGCTGACCGACTCCGCAATCTGCTGCGTCGTCAGCCCGACATTGGCGGCGCGCGTCCGGTCGATGTGCACGCGGACTTCGCGCTCGCCCTGTTCGGCGTCGCTGACGAGGTCCTTGAGGCCCTCGACCGTAGCGAGCGCGCGCAGGACGTCGACACTGAGGTCATTTAGCGTCTCGGTCGAGTCGCCGCTGATCTGTATCGAAAAACCCTCGCCGCCGCCTTGCTGTTCGAACTGGAAACTGGGTTTCGCGATCGCGAGCTTGGGCAGATCTTTTTCGATGCGTTCGATGATCTCCTTCGTGGACAGCGTCGCATCGTCATCATCCGTCAACAGAAGCGTCGATTCCGCGCGGCCCTGATCGTAGTAGCTGTAGATCGAACGGATATTGAACTCCTCCTGTCGCGAAAACAGGTACTCCTCGATCGTGTCGACCGCGGCTTCAACACGCTCGAGCGAATGGTGCCCCTCGACGTGGTAGGGCATGAACAAGCGGCGCCCGACGTCCTGAGGAAACATCTCGAATTTCACGAGCCCCAGCATGTTCGGCAAGTTGCCGAGAATGCAGATCAGCAGGACGCCGAAGAACGACCACCAGCGGTGCGCAATGATCCATTCGAGCGCGGCCGTGTAGCGGCGGGTCAGTCGCGATATCAGGGCGCCCTGTTTCGGCTGCGGCGGCACTACGATCCGCGCCGCGAGCATCGGCACGAGCGTCTGCGCGATGAACAGCGATGCGATCAACGCCACGATGATCGTGACCGCGACATGCGTCAGGAAGATCGTTATGTCGGTCTGTGCGCCGAAGACGACCGGTGCAAAAACGATGATCGTCGTCATCGTGCCCGCGATGACGGCCAGCCCGACCTCGCGAACGCCCTCGATCGTCGCCGTGTAGGGGCGTTCCGGGTCCTCGGCGCGATGGCGAAACACGCTCTCCGTGATGACGACGGCATTGTCGACGAGCATGCCGACGGCCAGCATCAGACCCATCATGGACAGGATGTTCAACGTCAGGCCCGCGAAGTACAGCGCGCCGAGCGTAATCAGCAGCGAGAACGGCACCGATGCCGTGACGATCAGGGTCGTCGTGATCTGCCGCAGGAACAGGTAGAGCACGATGATCGCGAGCAACCCGCCGAGCATGCCTGCGCTCAACAGGTCGGCGAGCGATTCGCGAACGCTGTCGCCCTGGTTGTCGAGCGCGAAGATATTGATGCCACGCATCTGCGGCAGCTTGCTGATCTTGTCGACCTCGGCGATGACGCGGTCGGTGACGTCGACGAGATTCGTGCCCGTCGTCTTGTTGATGGCGACGCCGATGGCGTAGTCGCGGTCGAGATGGCGGCCGTAATTGCGATCGGGGGTTCGCAGTTCGACATCGGCGACGTCGCGCAGCCTCAGCCCGCGTTCGTTGATGACCAGCTCGCGGATCTCCTCGACCGAGCGGAACTCGCCGCTCGGCCGGACGCTGAAGCGCTGTTCCCCGGCCGTGATCTTGCCCGCGCTGACCGCGAAGTTGCTGCTCAACAGCAGGTTGCGAACCGCGGCGATGTCGACGCCGTAGGCCGCCAGCAGGTCCGGCTTCAGCAGGATGCGGATTTCGCGCGGATCGACGCCGTGCAGGTCGACGCGCGATACGCCCTCGAGGCGTTCGAGGGGGCGCTTGAGGACCCGGTCGAGCAGGTCGTAGCTGTCGGACAGGTCGCGCTCGCTCGAGATACGAAGCTGCAAGACCGGCTGGTCGCCGAGGGAGCCCGTGAAGACGAAGACGCGCCGGAGATCCTCGGGCAGCAGGTGACGGATGCCGTCCACCTTGGCACGCGCTTCGATGCCCTTCGGGCCCATCCGCTCATCCCAGCCGAACTGCAGGAATATCTCGGCCTGGTTTTCGCTCGAACTAGAGAACATGCGTTCCACGCCCGAAAGCGTGGCCAGCGCTTCTTCGACCGGGCGTGTGATGAGCCGCTCGACCTCCTCGGGCGTGGAACCGTCGTACGGGATCTGCACGAAGATGCCGGGAAACTCGATATCGGGGAATTTCTCGAGCGGCAGCAACCGGGCCGATATCAGTCCGACGAGCGCGAGCGCGACGAAAACGACGACCGTCGTGACGGGGCGGTGCAGTGCGGCCTTGGTGTGTTTCATCGGCGATCCATGAGCGAGTAGACGACCGGGATTACGAGTAGCGTCAGCAGCGTGGATACAACGAGGCCGCCGATCACGGTTATGGCCATCGGCGTGCGTACCTCGGATCCTTCGCCGAAGCCCATGGCCATCGGCAGCAGGCCGAGCGCCGTCGTCAACGACGTCATCAGGATCGGCCGCAGGCGGGCCTTGCCCGCTTCCATGATGGCGTCAGTGCGGTCCGCGCCCTGGGCGCGCAGCTGATTGATCAGGTCAACGAGCACGATCGCATTGTTGACGACGATACCGGCGAGCATGATGACGCCGATAAACGCAACGATATTGATGGTCGTACCCGTGACGAACAGTGCGAGCACCGCACCCACGAGGGCCAGCGGAATCGTGAAAAGGATGACGAACGGGTGAATCAGCGATTCGAACTGCGACGCCATGACGAGGTAGACGAGGAACACGGCGAGGATCAGGGCGAACTGCATCGAGTCGAACGACTCCTGCATCTCCTCGCTCTGGCCCGACACGATCGCGGCGACCCCGTTCGGCATCGGGGTCCGGCTGACGACATCGCCGGCTTCGGCCGCGGCCGCGCCGAGGTCGCCGTAGGCGAGATTGGCCGTGATGATCGCGACGCGCTCCTGGGCGACGCGGCGGATCTCGGCCGGGCCGTAGGCGACACGGATTTCGGCAACGGCATCCAGCGTCACCGGGCGGTCCGAATCCGGGTTGACGATCAGGCGGCGGATTTCCTCGACGCTCGATTCCTGCGTATCGACACTGCGCACGAGCACGTCGATCTTCTTGTCGCGCCACGTGTAGCGTGTTGCCAGTTCGCCACGAACGTTGGCGACCACGCGGTTCGCGATGTCGCGCACGGCGAGTCCGAGAGACGCGGCCCGTTCCTGGTCGAATTCGATCTGGATCTCGGGGTTACCGCGCTCGACCGTGGTCCGGATGTCGGTGAAACGGTCCGAGGCCGACATCCCGTCGACAATCGAGCTGCTGACGCGCGCGAGCGCGTCGAGATCGTAGCCGGCAACCTCGATCTGCAGCGGGCTCGCAAACGACAGCAGTGCCGGCCGGCTGAATTCGTATTGCACGCCGGGCAGGCGTTCGAGTTCGCGACGCATGGCGTTCATGGTCGCGTTCTCGGCCTCGCGGCCCGCGCCCGCCGCGAGCCTGATGCTCAGTGTGCCCGTGTTGTCGCCGGCGTCGACGGGGTTCGCGTCGAGCCGGTTACCGGTGCCGGCGACCGAGTAGTCGAGTTCGACGGCGTCGATTGCGGCCGCGGCCCGCTGTGCGGCCTGTATCGCACGGTCGGTCTCCGCGAGCGGCGCGCCGGGTGCGAGTCGCAGATCCGCGCTGAATTCGCCCTGCGAGAACTGCGGAATCAGCTCCGTGCCGAGTCGCGGCAGCAACGACATCGTGCCGGCAAAAATCAGGAGCGCCGCGACGACGACGGTGCCGCGGTGCTGCAGCGCCCAGCCGAGGAGGCCCGGGTAGACGGCGGCAATGGCCCGGTACAGCCGTTGCAGCATCCAGGTCACGGGCCACAGGATCAGCCCGAGTACCTTGCCGGCCATGCGGAACACGAAACGCCCTCCACGGACGACGATGACCGACAAAAACGTAATGATCTTGACGACGAAAGCGACGACGCGCTTGAAAAAACGCACCAATCGCCACCTGGATTCGATCGGCGGCGAATCGTCGCCGGGCGAGCTCGCGTAGCGGCTCGGCGTACCGAGCGAGGCGAGCATCGGGATCAACGTCAGCGCGACGATCAGAGAAAAAATCAATGCGAAGGTCACGGTGAGCGCCTGGTCGCGAAATAGCTGTCCGGCGATGCCGCTGATGAAGACCATCGGGAAGAATACGGCGATCGTCGTCAGCGTCGCCGCCACGACGGCCGAGCCGACCTCGGTCGTGCCGTTACGCGCCGCTTCGACAATGCTCTCGCCTTGTTCCTTCTTACGCACGATGTTCTCGAGCACGACGATCGAGTTGTCGACGAGCATGCCGACCGCGAGTGCGATGCCACCGAGTGACATGATGTTGAGCGAAATATCGTTCGTGTACATCAGCAGGAAGGTGCCGATGACGGAAACCGGGATCGCGATGCCTACGATCGCGGTTGCGCGCGCATCGCGCAGGAACCCGTACAGGACGAGGACCGCGATCAGGCCACCGAGAACCGCGGCGACGCGCACGTCGTTCACGGCCGACGAGATGAATGCCGACTGGTCGTAGATCTTGATCAGCTCGATTTCGTCGGGCAGCGTCTCGCGCAGGGCCTCGAGCCGCCGTTCGATGCGCTCGGCGACCTGCACGGTGTTGGCGTCGCCCTCCTTGTAGACACCGAGCTCGACGGACTCGCGTCCGCGCACGCGCGTGATGGCCTCGCGTTCCTTGAAGCCCTGCCTGACGGTCGCAATGTCGCGCAGGTAGACCGGGCGATCGGCGACGTTGGCGACGATGGCATCGCGGAACTCGTCGACGGACTCGAACTCGTTGAGCGTGCGCACGAGGAATCGCTGGTTACCCTCTTCGAGCCGCCCGCCCGAGAGATTGACGTTCTCGGCCCGAATACGTGCCGCGATCTGCTCGATGCTGATGCCGAGCTGCGAGAGCTTCTGCTGATCGACGCGGATCTGGATCTCGTCCTCGAGGCCGCCGCTGACCTTGACCGCGGCGGTTCCCTCCTGCGCCTCGAGATCCGTCTTGATGCGATCCTCGGCGAGCCGGCGCAACGCCTTGAGGCGCGCCTCGCTGTCCGCCGCGCCGCCGTTGTCCGACTCTTTGTAGAGCAGCCCGATGCGGATGATCGGTTCGGACGAGGGGTCGAAGCGCAGCAGCAGCGGTCGGCTGGCCTCGAGCGGCAGGAACAACACGTCGAGCTTCTCACGGACGTCGACGCCGGCGATGTCCATCTCGGTGCCCCAAAGGAATTCCACCGTGACGTCGGATTGCCCGGAACGCGACACCGACCGTACGAGGCGCACATTGCGGACGACGCCGACGGCTTCCTCGATGGGCTTGGTGATCAGGTTCTCGACCTCCGCGGGTGCGGCACCGGTCAGTTCGGTGCGCACGGTGATGGTCGGGTACGAGATATCCGGCAATAGGTTCAGCTTGAGGCGCGACAGCGACACCATGCCGAACAGCACGATGGCCACCGTGAACATGACGATCGTGACACGACGTTCTGTCGCGATTTCAATCAGGCGTCGCATCATTCGTCGCTGTCGGCGACCACTTCGTTGGCCGGTGCCGCGTTGATCACCGAGACCAGTGCGTTCGGCTTGAGGCCGACATGGCCGACGACGATGACGTCATCGGTTTCTTCCAGGCCATCGACGATTTCGATCATGCCGCGCTCGCCGTAACCGGTCTGCACGACCCGCTTGACGGCTTTGCCGTCCTCGACGACGAATACGTATTCTGATTCCATGTCGCTGATGATCGCGCTGCGGGCAATCTGCAATACGTCGGCATGCCGGTCGTAGACGATACTCATGCGGCCGAACATGCCGGGCTTGATGCGGCGCTCTTCGTCGTAGATTTCGATCGTGATCTTGAAGGTGCCGGTCGCGGGATCGATGACCGGGCTGACCCTCGTTACGGTCGCG
>JBFJQO010000106.1:0-7909 GCA_041616535.1 Woeseiaceae bacterium
ATTCTCGCGGTCACTGTCTACTGGTGGTTCACGCGTCCCGCCGGCATGGCGACCGATCCGTCGGCCGAGACGGTAGCGCCAGAAACGGCCGCGCCGGAGGTCGAACCGGCGCCCGCAGAGCCAATCAGCGACATTGTGCCGGCGGGCGTCGATGAACGGGCGAGCGCAGAACGGCCGGAGGTCGACGAATCGGAGGTCCTGACGCCGGCCCCGGTGCCGCAGGCGGCCGCAGAACCGGTCGAGGTCACGACGTCGCCCGAAATTGCCGAAGGCCAGATGCGCGTGTTACTGACGTATTCGGGGGACTGCTGGACCGAGATCAGCGATGCCACTGGTCGCCGCCTGTTCTTCGACCTCGGCAAAGACGGGCGTACCGTCGAACTCAGCGGCGCCGAGCCCTTCAATGTGTTGTTCGGCAATCCCGGCAACGTCGCCGTTCGCGTCAACGGCGAGGACTTCGAACTGCCGCCGACAAATCGCCCCAACCGGCCGATGCGCCTGACGATCTCGGGTTCCTGACCGCCCGATCACGGAAGACCAGTGAAACCCAGAGCCATACGTGGAATGAACGACATCCTGCCCGAGATCTCGGGCACGTGGCGTTTTCTCGAGTCCGAGGTTCGCGACATCGTGCAGTCCTACGGATACCGGGAGATCCGCCTGCCGATCCTCGAGTACACGGAGCTCTTCAAGCGGTCGATCGGCGAGGTGACCGATATCGTCGAGAAAGAGATGTATACGTTCGAGGACCGTAACGGCGAGAGTCTGACGATGCGGCCCGAAGCGACGGCCGGCGTCGTGCGGGCGGGCATGACCAACGGACTGCTGCACAACCAGAAGCAGAAGCTGTGGACGGCCGGACCTATGTTCCGCTACGAGAAACCGCAGAAAGGGCGCTACCGCCAGTTCCATCAGTTCGATGTCGAGGCGCTCGGCTATGAGGGCCCCGACGTCGACGCGGAGCTGATCATCATGAGCGCGCGCCTGTGGCGGCGGCTCGGCATCGACCGCATCCGCCTCGAGATCAACTCGCTCGGCGTCCCCGAATCGCGGGCACGCTATCGCGACGCGCTCGTCGAGTATTTCACGGGCGTGAAAAGTCAGCTCGATGAGGATAGTATTCGGCGCCTCGAGCAAAATCCGCTCCGCATTCTCGACAGCAAGAACCCGGACATGCGCGAGGTCGTCGAGACGGCCCCCGTAATGCTGGATTACCTGGACGAGGCGTCGGCGGCGCATTTCGACGAATTGCAGACGCTGCTGGGCGCCGCGGGCGTTCCGTTCGAGGTGAACCCGCGGCTCGTGCGCGGGCTCGACTATTACTCGCGTACCGTCTTCGAGTGGGTGACCGACGCACTGGGGTCGCAGGGCGCGGTCTGCTCCGGCGGTCGTTACGACGGCCTCGTCGAGAAGCTGGGCGGCCGCGCGACGCCTGCGATCGGCTGGGCCATGGGTATCGAGCGTTTCGTGGCCCTGTTCGAGGCTTGCGGCGGGAAGGCACCGGAGGCCCGTCCGGACGTGTACATCGCGGCGTTGGGCGAGGGCACTCAGGCGCGGGCATTCGCCGTCGCGGAGTTGCTGCGCAATGACATCGAAGGGATCCGCATTGACATGAATCTCGGCGGCGGCAGCTTCAAGTCGCAGATGAAACGCGCCGACAAGAGCGGCGCCACGGTTGCGCTGATCCTCGGTGAGCAGGAACTCAAAGAGGGGCGCATCGGTCTGAAGCCGTTGCGCAGCGAGGACGAACAGGAGAGCATCGCGCTGGACGAACTGGCGTCGGTGCTGAAGCAGCAGATAAGCGGCGCGTAGCCGCGGTAAAGAGAAGGCAGTCTCGTGGACGACTTGATTTCGGAAAAAGAACAGATTGAACAGATCAGGACATGGTGGTCGGAGTACGGCGGCTATGTCATCGGCGGTATCGGGCTCGGCATTGCGCTGCTCGTCGGCTACAACTACTGGCAGAGCAGCCGGCTCGAAGCGCAGCTCGCGGGCTCGGCGCTTTACGAGACGCTCACCCAGCACGTCACGACCGGCCGCCTCGACGAGGCCGAGGCCGTTGCCGACGAGCTCGAGGCCGACTACGAGAGCACAACGTACGCGGCGCAGGCCCGGCTCGCGATGGCGCGACTGTACATGGACAAGAACCGCGACCAGGATGCGGCGGACGTGCTGAGAGAACTCCTCGCCTCGAACGCGGACGAATCGCTGAAGCATGTGGCGCGCACGCGACTGGCGCGCGTCCTCCTGTACCAGGGCAAGGCGCAGGACGTCGTCGATCTGCTCGAGGGCCGGCAATCGGAAGCCTTTGCCGCCGTCTACGATGAGCTGCTCGGTGACGCCTACAGCGAACTGGGACGCTTCGAGGAAGCCGAGGCAGCCTATCAGCGTGTCATGCTCGACCCGATGGCGCAGGCCACCGTCAACCAGGAACTCGTGCAGTGGAAGGCGCTCGACCTGCCCGAGGTGGCCGCGGCCGCCGACGGGGACGGGGCACAGGACGCGGAGGCGCCCGACGCTGCAGGCGCGGACGACGTGCCCGGAGACGAGGACGCCGAGTGAACCGATTATTCCGCATGGCCGGCCTTATCGCCGCATCGGCAATGGTGACCAGTTGCGGCATCTTCGGCGGTGACGACGAAAAGGAACTCGAGCCGATGGAGCTCGTCGACTTCGACGAAACGCTTAATGTGAAGCGCCTATGGAGCGCCAAGCTGGGCGGGGAGGCGGAACACCTGCGTGTTGCGCTGCAGCCCGCGGGCGACGGTAACCGCATTTACGCGGCCAGCCACGACGGCAAGGTCTCGGCGTTCGATCCCGAGACGGGCAAGCAGGTCTGGCAGGCCAGGCTCGACGTCGAGCTGGCGGCTGGTCCCGGGGTCGGCGAGGGCCGCGTCGTCGTTGCCACCCAGGACGGCATCGCGATCGCCCTCGATGCCGCGACGGGCGCGGAGCAGTGGCGTGCCGACATCGCCGCCGAGTCGCTCGCCCGGCCGCTGGTCAAGGGAGACCTCGTGGTCGTGCAGACGATCGACAATCGCCTGCAGGCGCTGTCGCTGTTCGACGGCCGCGGCCGCTGGTCGCTCGAGCAATCCACCCCCGCCCTCACGATGCGCGGTTCGTCGAGCCCGGTCGCCGTCGGCAACACGGTCATCGCGGGTTTCGACACGGGCCGGCTCGTCGCAGCCGATCTCGAATCGGGCACGATCCAGTGGGAGACTTTGCTGTCGCCGCCCAAGGGACGCTCGGATCTCGACCGGCTTGCCGACATCGACGGCGCGCTTGCGATCGTCGGCCAGGATCTTTATGCGACCGGCTACCAGGGCCGGCTCGCGGCCATTGCGACGGAATCCGGCCAGATTCTCTGGAGCCGGGACATCTCGTCGTACGAGGGCGTAGCCGCTGACTGGAACAGCGTGTACACGGTGCGTGCCGACGGCGAACTCATCGCGCTGGCGCGTCGTAACGGCGCCGAAGCCTGGCGCAACGCCTCATTGCTGCGTCGCGAGCCGACGCTGCCGGTACCGTTCGCGACCACGGTCGTCGTCGCCGACCTCGACGGTTACGTGCACTTCTTCAGCAATATCGACGGTGAGCCGGTCGCGCGCCGGCGCGTCGGCAGCAAGGCGATCACGAGTGATCCGTTCGTGATTGCGAACCGGCTGTATATCCAGACGGACGGCGGCACGCTCGCCGCATTCGTGATTGTCGACGATCGCCCGCGGCGCAGCGCGCCCGACATCGCGGACGACGAGTCGTAAGTCGCGGCGGTGAAGGTGAAATCCGGTGCTCCCCGTCATCGCACTGGTCGGCCGGCCTAATGTAGGCAAGTCGACACTGTTCAACCGGCTCACGCGCTCGCGTGACGCACTCGTCGCGGATTACCCGGGCCTGACGCGGGATCGCAAATACGGATTCGGCAGGCTGGGTCCGGTTCCTTACCTCGTCATCGACACGGGCGGCGTCGCCGGCGGCGAGGAGGGCATCGACGAGGCCATGGTCGAGCAGACCGTCAAGGCGATCAAAGAGGCCGACGCCGCCATCGTCATGGTCGACGGGCGCAGCGGCATCACGGCCGCCGACGAACACGTCGCCGACCTGGCGCGCCGCCACGCGAAGAAGACCTGGCTCGCCGTCAACAAGGCCGAAGGCCTGGAAACCACCACCGCAAGCGCCGACTTTTACGGCCTCGGCCTCGGCGAACCGGTTGCGATCTCCGCCACGCACGGCGACCGCATCGCCGCACTCATGGACGACGTGCTCGCCGGATTCGAGACCGACGAGGACGTGCCCGACGCGGACGACGACCACGAGCTGCGTATCGCGATCGTCGGACGGCCCAATGTCGGCAAGTCGACGCTGGCGAACCGCCTGCTCGGGGAGGAGCGCCTCGTCGTCTACGATTTGCCGGGCACGACGCGCGATACCATCGAAGTGCCGTTCGAGCGCAATGACCGCAAATACATGCTGATCGACACGGCCGGCATCCGGCGCAAAGCGCGCGTCAGCGCGGCGATCGAGAAGTTCAGTATCGTGAAAGCCCTGCAGGCGATCGAGAAGGCACACGTCGTCGTTGCCGTCCTTGACGCGCAGGAAGGTGTGACCGAACAGGACGTGAGCCTGCTCGGACTCGTGCTCGAGCGCGGTCGCGCGCTCGTCGTCGTGACGAACAAGTGGGACGGCCTGTCGGCCGAGCAACGCAAGCGCGTCCGCGACGATCTCGATCGGCGCCTGCCGTTTCTCGATTTCGCGGAGCGCATGACGATGTCGGCGCTACACGGCACCGCGGTCGGCGACCTGCTGCCGGCCGTCGAGCGCGCTTACAGGGCTGCGACGCGCGACCTGTCCACGACCGAACTGACGCGCGAACTCGAAGCTGCCGTCATGGAGCACTCGCCGCCGATGGTGCGCGGCCGACGCATCCGCCTGCGCTACGCGCACCAGGGTGGCCGCAATCCGCCCGTCATCGTCATCCACGGCAACCAGACCGATCGCCTGCCGGAATCGTATCGCCGTTACCTGGTCAATCGATTCCGCAAGGCGTTCAAACTCAAGGGAACGCCCGTGCGCCTGTCGTTAAAGACCAGTGACAATCCCTACAAGGGCAAGCGCAACAAGCTGACACCGCGCCAGGAGCGCAAGCGTGCGCGGCTCATGAAGCGCGTCAAGAAATAGCTCGGGCGACGAGGCTATACTGAGCCGCTAGCAGGAGGGGCTATGACACCGGCGCGACAAATCGTCACCTACGAAGGCCGCTTTCGCATGCATCGTGCGGGCTACCTCGAGTCGCCGGCGCTCGCGTACGAAACCTGGGGCGAGCTCAACGAGGCGCGCGACAACGCGATCCTTATCTTTACGGGACTGTCGCCATCGGCGCACGTTACGTCCTGCGCCGTCGATCCGTCGCCGGGCTGGTGGGAGGAGATGGTCGGCACGGGCCTGCCGATCGACACGGATCGCTACTTCGTGATCTGCGTCAACTCGCTCGGCAGTTGTTTCGGTTCGACCGGGCCCGCGTCGGCCAACCCGGAGACGGGCAAGCGCTATCGCCTGACGTTCCCGGTGCTCACCCTCGAAGACATTGCCGAGTCCTCGTGGTACGTCGTCGAGCAGCTCGGTGTCGAGGTGCTGCACACCGTCGTCGGCTGCTCGATGGGCGGCATGACCGGGCTCGCATTCTGCGTGCGCCACCCGGATCGCGTGCGCCAGTTCATCTCGATTTCGTCGGCGGCCAGGGCGATGCCATTCTCGATCGCGGTGCGCTCGTTACAGCGCGAGATGATCCGGTCCGATCCGAAATGGAAGAAAGGCCAGTACGACGTCGGCGACCCGCCGATTGCGGGCCAGCGGCTCGCACGAAAGCTGGGCATGATCACGTACCGTTCCGCCGAGGAGTGGGCGCAGCGGTTCGGCCGGGAGCGCTCGACCGAGCACTCGCGCCTCGAAGACCATT
This sequence comes from Woeseiaceae bacterium, assembly GCA_041616535.1. Classification (GTDB taxonomy): domain Bacteria; phylum Pseudomonadota; class Gammaproteobacteria; order Steroidobacterales; family Woeseiaceae; genus UBA1847. Next base: position 5,954 of record JBFJQO010000106.1, read on the forward strand.
TCGTCGCCGAGTTCGCGGTCGAGTCCTACCTCGAGAACGTCGCGCAGAAGTTTACGGGCTCGTTCGATCCGAATTGCTACCTGTATCTTTCCCACGCGTCCGACCTGTTCGACCTGGCCGAGTACGGCGGGTCGTTGCAGTCGGGCTTCAAGCGCCTGCAGCTCGAGCGCGCGCTCGTGATCGGCGTGCGCACCGACATCCTGTTTCCGCCCGAGCAACAGCGAGAGCTCGCCGAAGGCATGGCCACGAGCTGCAAGGACACGCAGCTCGCCGAACTCGATTGCATCCGGGGCCACGATTCCTTCCTTGTCGACATGGACGCCTTCCGCCCCGTGATCTGGGACTTTCTTGCCTGAAGCGACGATCAGGGCTCGAGCAATATTGCCGGGTCGACGGCCGTGCCGTTGAGGTAGGTGCCGAAGTGCAGGTGGGGCCCGGTCACGCGACCTGTTGCACCGACCGTGCCGAGCAAGTCTCCGGTCGTTACTTGTTGCCCCTCGGCCACGCCGATCTCGCTGAGGTGGCAGTACATCGTCACGTAACCCTGGCCGTGATCGACGATGACCGTGTTGCCATTGAAGAAATAGTCGCCGGTTGCTGTGACGATACCGCCGCGCGGCGCCCGGATCGGCGTGCCGCTGGCAGCGGCGATGTCCATGCCCTTGTGCGGCGAACGCGGTTGCTCATTGAAAAAGCGCCGCAGGCCGAAACTCGAGCTGCGCGGGCCGTCGACGGGCGCGGCGAGCGCGATACCGTCGACGTCGACGTTGCGGAATGCATTGAGCGCGGCATCGATAATCTTGCGCTCCTGCCCGATGCGATCGAGTTGCGCCTGGTCGGGCGTAACGTAGCTCCGGTTCTTGACGGTCAGGCGCTGCTCGGCATACGCGTGATCGATCAAGGTGACGGACACCGAATTGCCGTCGACGTCGAAGTGGAGGGCACCGGCCTCGACGCCGAGCGGTACGCCGATGACGGCCTTCCAGCGTTCGCCGTCGCGCATCGTCAGGACCGGTCTGCCGCCGAATTCGACGGCCGGTGCGGGCACGTCTGCCGGCCCGACATCTTCGATAACGATGCCGCCGGGACGGCGCGAATCTTCGGTTGCGGCCAGCGCGACCGTTGCCGCGAAACCGCCGACCAGGACAACCAGTCTGCGAATCATTCCTTGACGACCTTCGTTACGCTGGCCACGAGTTCTCCTTTGGACAGGCGCGCGCGGATTTCGTCCCCGCTTTTTGCGGTTGCGGCGTCGGTCATTGCCTTGCCGCCGGCGTCCAGCACGATCGCGTAGCCTCGCTCGAGCGTCGCCAGCGGGCTGACGGAGTGCAGGGCGCGGCCGAGCAGGGCGACCCGGTGGTCTAGGTCGGAGAGCGATTCGCGGATGCCGCCCGTGAGCCGCTGCCGCAATGCCCCGAGACGGCCGATCGAGCGCTGCACCGACACGGCCGGCGAGAGCTGCACGAGCTCGCCGCGCAGCGCCTGGACGTCGTGCTGGCGGGCCAGCAGCAGGCGCCGGATCGCCGCGGTCATGCGGCTGCTGCACCAGTCGAGCTGTTGAGCATTTTCCTCGACGGCACGCTGGCCGATGCGCGCGATGCGCGCGGCGAGGGCGTCGAGGCGGCGCAGCCAGTCGCGCTGGTCGGGGACGACGATTTCAGCGGCCCCGGACGGCGTCGGCGCCCTGACGTCGACGACGAAGTCGCAGATCGTGAAATCCACTTCGTGGCCGACGGCGCTCACGATGGGGATCGGGCAGTTCGCGATCGCGCGGGCCAGCGCCTCGTCGTTGAAGGCCCAGAGGTCTTCGAGCGAGCCGCCGCCGCGGCCGATGATCAGTACGTCGCATTCGTCTCGACGCACGGCGGTCTCGAGCGCGGCGATCAGCTCGCCGGGGGCGGCCTCGCCCTGCACGGCGGCCGGGTAGACGACGACCGGGACGGACGGGAAGCGGCG
>JBFJQO010000107.1:0-7868 GCA_041616535.1 Woeseiaceae bacterium
AACTGCCGCTTGATGGTCGCATTGCTCGCCACCTTGAGGTTGAGCCCCTGCTCGGCGTTCGTGCGGGCCATGTCGAGCCAGCGCGCGCGATCCCCTCGCACGCGATGCCGGACGGCGACCCGGTGGCCGCTGCGATGGCCGAGTTCCTGCTCGAGAAGGCCGGCATCGTCGATGGCCGTGTCGAGTACGATTTCGGCCGGCGCGTCGCGCCCGAGGTAGTACTGGGCGACGAAGCCGTTCAGAAGTTTCGCCTTGTCGGTCTCCCCGGGCAGCTTCGGAAAGTGATCGCGGCTGCCGATGACGGAGCCGTTGCGGATGAACATGACCGTGACGCAGTGCATCGCGCCGTTCGAGGCAAACCCGAGAACGTCGAGGTCCTTGCGATCGCCTCGCTTGACGAGCTGCTTCGCTTCGACGGCTTTGAGCCTGGCGATCTGGTCGCGGTAGCGCGCCGCCTGTTCGTAGTCTCGTGCCTCCGATGCGCGCTCCATGCGCCTGACGAACGTGTTGACCACGGACTGGTTGCGGCCCTCGAGGAACTGGATCGCCGCGTCGATGTCCTTGCGGTACTGGTTCTCGTCGACGATGCCGACGCAGGGCGCCGTGCAGCGCTTGATCTGGTACTGCAGGCACGGTCGCGTGCGATTGCTGAAAAAGCTGTCCGTGCAATTGCGAATCAGGAACAGTTTCTGCAGTTCGATCAGCGTCTGGCGTACGGCCCGCGTGCTCGGGTACGGGCCGAAGTAGCGTCCCTTGCCCTTGCGTGCGCCGCGATGGAAACGCAGCCGTGGAAAGCGGTGGTCCGTCGAGGCGTAGATGTACGGGTAGCTCTTGTCGTCACGCAGCAGCACGTTGAAGCGCGGCTTGTGCTGCTTGATGAGGTTGTATTCGAGGACCAGCGCCTCGGCCTCGGTGTTGACGACCGTCACTTCGACGCGCGCCACCTGCTCCATCATCGCCGCCGTCTTGGGCGCCGTCTGCGAGCGATGGAAATAGCTCGACACGCGCTTCTTCAGGTCGCGCGCCTTGCCGACGTAGATGACCTTGTGTTTCGCATCGAGCATGCGATACACGCCCGGCCGGTGCGTCAGGCTCTTGAGGAACGTTTTGACTTCGAACGGCTCGTCCACCCGCTATTTATCCAGCAACGCCCTCGCCTCTGCAAATATCGCGTCGAACATCGCCTCGGTCAGCCTGCCCGTATTCGTGTTGTAGCGGCTGCAATGGTACGAATCGAGCATGCGGAATGCACCGAGGTCGTGCAACGCGGCATGGCCGAACTTGTAGTCGGCCTGGCGTAAACCCATGGCCTTGACGATCGCGCAGTGCGCGATGCCGCCAAGCGCCATGACGACGGAGCCGGCCGGCATCGCGCCAAGTTCGTTCGCGAGGAACGGGTTGCAGCTGTTGATCTCGGCGCCGACCGGCTTGTTGTCGGGCGGCAGGCACTTGACCGCGTTCGTGATGCGGCAGTCGATCAGCTCGAGACCGTCGTCGGCGGATTCGGAGTGCTCACGCGAGCCGAAACCGTGCTTGTGCAGCATCCGGTAAAGCAGGATGCCCGCGTGGTCGCCCGTGAACGGCCTGCCGGTCCGGTTGGCGCCGTGCATGCCGGGCGCGAGACCGACGATCAGGAAGCGGGCATCGTCCGCGCCGAAAGGTGGAACCGGCCGGCAATAGTAGTCCGGAAAACGCGCATTGACGTCGTCGAGGAAGGCCGCGAGGCGCGGGCAGGCGCGACAGTCCCGGTCGAATATCGTCATGGCGACCGCCGGCAAGCCGCCTTCCACTAGTCGGTCATGTGGCGAATGACGGCGCGGCCGAAGCCGCGCGTGCCGACGAGCCGCGCGCCCGGGATCAGTTCCTCGAGTTCTCTCTCGACCTCGGCCTTGTCGTGCGTTTTCACCTTGCGCTTCGGTTTGCGGATCGCCGTACGCAGGCGCGCGAGGTCGAACGTGAGCTCGCCGTTGGCAATGGTGCCGGCGACGCCCTTGATGATCAGGTCCGCGGCCTCGGTCCATCCGATGTAACGCAGCATCATCTCGGCCGAGAGGATCAGCGAACCCGGATTGACGCGGTTTTTGCCGGCAAATCCCGGCGCGGTGCCGTGCGTTGCCTCGAAGACCGCGAGACCGTCGCCGATGTTGCCGCCCGGCGCGATGCCGATACCGCCGACCTGCGCCGCCAGCGCGTCCGAGATGTAGTCGCCGTTGAGATTCAGCGTTGCGATGACGTCGTAGTCTTCCGGCCGCAACAGGATCTGCTGCAGAAAGTTGTCGGCTATCACGTCCTTGATGACGATCTCGCGACCGGTCACCGGGTTCTTGAACGCATGCCAGGGCCCGCCGTCCTTCTCCGTCGCACCGAACTCCTCGCGCGCGAGTTCGTAGCCCCACTTGCAGAACGCACCCTCCGTGTACTTCATGATGTTGCCTTTGTGCACGAGGGCCACCGAAGCCTGGTCGCGCTCTATGCAATGCTGGATTGCCTTGCGGATCAAACGCTCCGATCCTTCGCGCGACACCGGCTTGATGCCGATGCCCGAGCTCGCCGGGAATCGGATCTCGGTGACGCCGAGCTCCTTTTGCAGGAAGTGGATCAGTTTCTGCACCTCCTGCGACCCGGTCGGGTACTCGATGCCCGCGTAAATGTCCTCGGTGTTTTCGCGGAAGATCGTCATGTCGACGAGATCCGAGTCCTTCATCGGCGTTTCGACGCCCGGGAAGTAGCGGATCGGGCGCACGCACGCATACAGGTCCAGGTTCTGACGAATCGCCACGTTGAGCGACCGAATGCCGCCGCCCGTCGGCGTCGCGAGCGGGCCCTTGATGGACACGACGAAGCGCTTCAGCGCATCGAGTGTCTCGTCGGGCATCCAGGCGTTCTCTCCGTACACGTCGGTCGCGCGCTGGCCGGCAAAGACCGGCATCCAGCGAATCTGGCGATCGTCGTGATACGCCAATTCGACGGCCGCCTCGACGACGTTGAGCATGACGGGCGTGACGTCGACGCCGATGCCGTCACCCTCGATGTACGGAATGATCGGAATATTCGGGACGTTGAGCGAGTTGTCCGCGTTGACGGTGATGGCCTCGCCTTCGGCGGGCACGTTGATATGATCGTATTGCATGGAAATCTCGCGTCGGGGCCTGAAATGGCGCCGCCGGGCGCCGCCGAAAAAGGCGTGCATTGTACAGATTGCCGGGAACGACGACAAAGTGCTGATCCTACTCAACAAGCCGTATCGGGTGCTCTGCCAGTTCCGCGATCCGGACGGCCGCCCGACGCTGGGCGACTTCGTCGACGCACCCGGCGTCTACCCCGCGGGGCGCCTCGATTTCGACAGTGAGGGCCTGCTGCTGCTGACCGACGACGGCCGGCTGCAGGCCAGGATCAGCCACCCGGCGTCCGGCACGCGCAAGCGCTATTGGGTCCAGGTCGAGGGCGAGCCGACACCAACGCAGCTCCGGCAGCTGACCTCGGGCGTGCAGTTGAAGGACGGACCGGCGCGCGCCGTCTCGGCCCGTCGCATCGACGAGCCGGCAGACCTGTGGGAGCGCAATCCGCCGATCCGCTACCGCAAGAACGTCCCGGATGCTTGGCTCGAGATCGTGTTGAACGAAGGGCGCAACCGGCAGGTGCGGCGCATGACGGCGGCGGTCCGCCTGCCGACGTTGCGGCTCATCCGCTACGCCGTCGGCGACTGGACCGTGGACGGGCTTGCGCCGGGCGAGTGGCGACGAGCGGCAGGCAGCGGCGTCCGGGCTAACAGGCATCGGAAATAAAGCGCAGCCATGCGAGCCATTCCGGTGCCTGGTTTGCCCGGAGGTAGCCGCTGCGGCAACGTCTCGTCAGGTCAGTCCCGCAATCCGCATCGCGACCTCCATCGCCTGCTCGTAATTGAGCCGCGGGTCCACGGTCGACTTGTAGGCGCGTGCGAGATCCGCGTCCGTCAGGCCGCGGGCGCCGCCCGTGCATTCGGTCACGTTCTCGCCGGTCAGTTCGAGATGCACGCCGCCGAGGTAGGTCCCCATCTTGTCGTGCACGCGGAATGCGGATTCGAGTTCCGCAATGACGTTGTCGAAGCGGCGGGTCTTGATGCCCTCCGCCGTGCTCTCGGTGTTGCCGTGCATCGGATCGCAGACCCAGAGCACAGGGGAACCCGTTTCCTTGACGGACGCGATCAGCTCCGGCAACTGTTCCTGGATCGCCTTGGCGCCGTAACGGTGAATCAACGTGAGCCGGCCGGGCTCGTTGTTCGGGTTGAGGACCCGCACGAGGTCCTGGATCCACTCGCGCGTCATGCCGGGTCCGACCTTGACACCGATCGGGTTGGCAATGCCGCGGAAGTACTCGACATGCGCACCGCCGATCTCGGCCGTTCGCATGCCGATCCACGGGAAGTGGGTCGTCAGGTTGTACCAGCGCTCGCGACGGTCGAGGAAGCGAGTCTGCGCCTGTTCATAGTAGAGATGCAGCCCCTCGTGCGCGGCGTAGATGTCGGCGCGTTGCGTCTGGTGAAATTCGCGGCCCGACACTTTTTCGAGGAAGTCGAGCGAGTTCGAGATCGACGAGACGATCTGGTGGTACTCGTCGGCCGCCTGCGAGTGCTTCACCCAGGCCAGGTCCCAGTACTCCGGGTGATGCAGGTCGGCGAATCCACCATCGATCAGCGAACGCACGAAATTGAGCGTCAATGCCGCGCGTTCGTAGCCGCGCAGGATCATCTGCGGGTCGGGGATGCGGTCGTCGGCCGTAAAGCCGGCACGATTGACCAGATCGCCGCGGAAACTCGGCAAGGTCTTGCCGTCGCGGGTTTCCGTGTCGGCCGAGCGCGGCTTGGCATACTGCCCCGCCATGCGTCCCACGCGCACCACGGGTTTCTTGAGCCCGTAGATCATGACAAGGCTCATCTGCAGAAGGATCTTGAGTTTGTCGACGATGTTCTCGGACGTGCATTCGTCGAACGTCTCGGCACAGTCACCGCCCTGCAGTACGAACGCGTCGCCGCGTTGCGCCTTGGCGATCTGTTCCTTGAGGGCATCGACCTCCCATGACGTCGTGATCGGCGGCAGCCGGCTGAGTTCCGCAACGGTGCGGTCGAGCGCGGCCTTGTCCGGGTAGGACGCCTGCTGCGAGGCCGGAAAGCTCTGCCAGCTTGCGGGATGCCAGTCGGTGGCGGGACGGGTTCTGCTCACGGGTCTCTCTGGTGTCGAATCGTGGCCGGGAAATGCCCGGGTTCAAGGGGGCGGACTATGCCACGGTGACCGCCGCGGCTCAAAAGTTTCTCCTGCAATCAACGACTTGGAAACCCCGTTTCGAAGGGTGTGGAAAGGCCTGGGGGACATTGGCACAATGCGCGCGGATCCGCCCGGACCACGGCGGTTTTTTGGCGCGGAGACGCCGAAGGGGACCCAAAATGAAGGACGTACTCGTACTCGGTGCCGGCAAGATCGGCGCACTGATATCGGGGCTGCTCGCCGAAAGCGGCGACTATCGCGTGCAGTTGGCGGACGCGAAACCCGGCGCTGCGGCCGAGGTCGCCGCGGCACACGGTTTCGACAGCCTGGAAGCCTTCGATCTCGATGCGACTGATGTCGATGCCCTGACGGCACACGTGCGCAGGCACAAGCCGGTGGCCGTCCTGTCCGGACTGCCCTATTTTGCCAACCTGCCCGTCGCCCGCGTAGCGCGCAGCGAGGGACTGCACTACTTCGACCTGACCGAGGACGTGGCGGTCACCGATGAAGTCCGCAAGCTCGCGGAAGGTTCCGACAAGGTGTTTGCCCCGCAGTGCGGGCTGGCGCCCGGCTTCATCAGCATCGCGGCCAACGAGCTGATCCGGCACTTCGACTCGCTGAAGTCCGTCAAGCTGCGCGTCGGCGCCCTGCCCCAGCACCCGAACAACGTGCTGAAGTACTCGCTGACGTGGTCGACCGACGGCGTCATCAACGAGTACGGCAACCTGTGTAAGAGTATCGTGGACGGCACCGAAGTTGACGTTCTGCCACTCGAGGGTCTCGAAAGCATCGAGATCGACGGCACCAAGTACGAGGCCTTCAATACGTCGGGCGGTCTGGGCTCTCTCGCCGAGACGTTCGGCGACCGGGTTTCGACGATGAACTACAAGACGATTCGCTATCCCGGCCACTGCGAGCAGATGCGCCTGCTGATGAACGGGCTGAAGCTGAATCACGATCGAGCCACGCTGAAACGCATCCTCGAGAATGCGGTGCCGCAGACACTGCAGGACGTCGTCATCATCTACGCCGCCGTTACCGGCATGCAGGACGGCGAGCTGCGCGAGGAAAACTACGTCAACAAGGTGTATCCGCAGGTCGTTGCGGGCCGCTTGTGGTCGGCCATCCAGGTGACGACGGCCGCGGGTATTTGCAGCGTCGTGGACATCGTGCTCGCGAACCCCGAGCAGTATCGCGGCTTCGTCGCGCAGGAAGACTTCCGGCTTGCGGACATTCTCGACAACCGCTTCGGACGATTTTACGCCCATGGCGGCACCTACAAGACATCCGCAGAACTCGTCGCGCGCGGCGAAACCGGCCATCAGCGCGCGGAAGGAGAGTAAGACATGCGAGACATCCTGAAGCAACTCGGCCTCGCCGCCGTCAACGACGGCACGTGGCTCGGCGAAAAGGCACTTTCCGACAGTGACGCGCCGCTCATCGAGTCGATAAACCCGACCGACAATGGACTCATCGCGAGCGTGCGCCAGACGACTCGGGACGAATACGAACAGGTGCTCGCCACGGCGCAGGAATCGTTCCGGACTTGGCGCACCGTGCCCGGCCCCATGCGCGGCGAGGCCGTACGCCGCATCGCGCAGGCCCTGCGCAAGTACAAGGACCCGCTCGGCAGCCTCGTGACGCTCGAGATGGGCAAGATCAAGGCCGAAGGCGACGGCGAAGTGCAGGAGATGATCGACATCGCCGACTTCTCGGTCGGCTTGTCGCGCATGATGTACGGCAAGACGATGCACTCCGAGCGTCCGCAACATCGCATGTACGAGCAGTGGCACCCGCTCGGTATCGTGGGCACGATCTCGGCGTTCAATTTCCCGGTTGCCGTGTACTCGTGGAACGCCTGCATCGCTGCCGTGTGCGGCAACGTCAACATCTGGAAGCCGTCGCCGAAGACGCCGCTGACCGGCGTCGCCGTGCAGAAGATTATCAACGAGGCCTTGGCCGGGATGGACCTGCCGCCGGTGTTCTTCCTGATCAACGACGGCAGCAACGAACTCGCGCAGCAATTCGTCGACGACCCGCGCATCAACCTGCTGTCGTTCACCGGCTCTTGCGCGGTCGGCAAGAAAGTCGGCGAGCGTGTCGCGGCCCGCATGGGCAAGTCCTTGCTCGAGCTCGGTGGCAACAACGCGATCATCGTCGATGAGTTCGCCAACCTCGACCTCGCCGTTCCCTCGATCGTGTTCGGCGCCGTCGGCACCGCCGGCCAGCGCTGCACGTCCACGCGGCGTGTCATCGTGCACCGCTCGCGCTTCACCGAACTCAAGGAAGCGCTCGTCAACGCTTACGGCCAGGTCCGCATCGGCGATCCGCTCGATCCTGACACGCTCATGGGTCCGGTCATCGACGAAGCGTCGCTGCAACGCGTGATCGATGCCTGCGCAGCAGTCAATGCATCGGGCGGAGAGCTGCTTTGCGGCGGCGAACGCGTCGATCGGCCCGGCAACTTCATCACACCGGCGATCGCGGTTCACGACAACGATTCGGACATCGTGCAGACCGAGACTTTCGGTCCGATCCTCTACCTGATTCCTTATGACACGCTCGATGAGGCTATTGCGATACAGAACGGTGTCGTGCAGGGACTCTCGTCCGCGATTTTCACGGACA
>JBFJQO010000108.1:0-7807 GCA_041616535.1 Woeseiaceae bacterium
AATCCTTCGCGGTTAAATTCGTGCTCAAGCGGCACCTCCACGCACGGCCTCGATCTTGTCGACGAGCTCGCGGATCAGGAACGGTTGCCCGGTCACCTTGTTGAATGGCACGGGCTCGATGCAGAGCTTGTCGCGCAACAGGGTCGTGAGCTGGCCCGAATTCATTTCGGGGACGAGCACCTTGTCGAACCGCCGTAACAAATCACCGAGGTTGTTCGGCAACGGATTGATGTGCCGGACGTGCACGAAGCTCGCGCCGGTCTTGCGTGTTGCCTGGTAGACAGGTCCGTACGTCGACCCCCAGCCGACGACGACGATGTCGCCGCTGTCGGGGCCGTGTTCAACGGCCTGGTCGTCGATGAACGCCGCGACCGCGTCGATCTTGGCCGCGCGCAGTTCCGTCATGCGCTGGTGGTTGGCCGGATCGTACGAGATATGTCCCGAATCGATGTCTTTCTCGAGGCCGCCGATGCGGTGCATCAGGCCGGGCATCCCGGGCGTGACCCAGGCGCGTCCCAGGCTCTTGTCGTCGCGCGTGAACGCCCGGCGTTGCGGTGAGTCGTCGGTCGCCGGCACGGGCTGCGTCGTGATCGGCTCGAATGCCGACAGGTCCGGGATCTTCCACGGCTCGGCCGCGTTGGACAGGTAGCCGTCGGCAAGCAGGATGACCGGCGTCATGTGCCTGAGCGCGATGCGCGTCGCCTCGATCGCCAAGTTGAAACACTCGCCCGACGTCGACGCCGAGAGCACGGGGATCGGCGTATCGGCATTGCGTCCGTAGACGGCCTGGTACAGGTCCGACTGCTCGGTCTTGGTCGGCAAGCCCGTGGAAGGGCCTCCGCGCTGCCAGTTGACGATGACGAGCGGCAGCTCCGCACTGACGGCGAGCCCCATGGCCTCGGTTTTGAGGGCAATGCCCGGTCCGGAGCTCGAGGTGACGCCGATCATGCCGCCGTAGGATGCGCCGATGGCGGCACAGATTGCGGCGATCTCGTCCTCGGCCTGGAACGTCCCCACGCCGAGTTCGGCGAGCTGTGTCAGCCGGTGCAACAGCGGTGAGGCCGGCGTGATCGGATAGCTGCAGAACATGACCTCGCGGTCCGCGAGTTCGCCGGCCGCGGCAATGCCGAGCGCCAGCGCTTCGGCACCCGTGATGCTGCGATACTCGCCGGGTTCCATTTCCGCTCGCGGCAGGCGGATCTGCGACAGGCTGGCTGCGAGCTCCGCGGTTTCGCCGAATGCGTGGCCGGCGTGCAGCGCCTTGACGTTCGCGTCGCGCAACGCCGGCTTTGCGGCGAGGCGGCGCCGGATCCAGGCCTCGACCGGCGCGAGTTCGCGGTCGAACATCCAGAGCAGCATGCCGAGTGCATAGAAATTTTTGCAGCGTCCGCCCTCGGACTTGCTGAGGCCGAACTCCCTGACCGCTTCCAGATTGAGGTGGCTGATATCGGCCGTGACGACCTGGTAATCGTTGAGCGTGCCGTTCTCGCGCGGATCGCTGTCGTAGCCGGCCTTGGTCAGGTTGCGGGCCGTGAACGTGTCGTTATTGACGACGACGAGCGCGCCCTTGTCGAGCAGCGGCAGGCTGACTTTCAACGCCGCGGGATTGAACGCGACGAGCACCTCGGGCGCGTCGCCGGCGGTCGTGATCGGCCCGCCCCCGAGATTGATCTGGTAAGCCGACACGCCGAACGTCGTTCCGACCGGTGCCCGAATCTCGGCCGGGTAATCGGGAAACGTCGCGAAATCGGCGCCCGCCAGCGCGGTCGATACGGCGAACTGCGAGCCCATGAGTTGGATGCCGTCGCCCGAGTCGCCGGCAATCCTCACGGCGACGGAATGTACGTCTTTGTTTTTACTCACGAATTTCGATTCGCCTCGACTGTCGGGCGATGCCCGCATGGGCCGTTAACGGGAGTGTATCGTAATCGCCGGCGGCGCCCGCATGGGGCATTGGTAACGGCTTGATTAGCGGCCCGACTTCGCATAGCGTACGCGATCCATGAGTTATTGGGTCGCACCATGACATTCGTTGTCACCGAAGCCTGTATCAAATGCAAACTGACGGACTGCGTCGAAGTCTGCCCCGTGGACTGTTTCCACGAGGGACCGAATTTCCTCGTCATCGATCCGGACGAGTGCATCGACTGCACGCTGTGTGAGCCCGAATGTCCCGTGGAGGCGATCTACTCCGACGACGAACTGCCGGCCGGCCAGGAAAAATTTCTCGAGCTCAATGCCGAGCTCTCGCAGGAGTGGCCCGTCATCACCGAGATGAAAGACCCGCCAGACGACGCCGACGATTGGCGTGACGTCAAGGATAAGCTCCAGTACCTGGAGCGATAGGCGGAGCGTACCGATGGCGATCAGCCGCCGCGCCAAATTCATTCGCTGGCTGACGAGCCGCTATATCAAAAGACTCGACGTGGCCAACGTGCCCGTCGCGCGTGCGCGTGAGCACCTCGAATTTGTGACGCGAACGCTGTCACGGCGCGCGCGCGGCGTGGAGACGCGGCCGGACCAGCTTGCGGGCATCGACGTCGACTGGTTGCACCCCGAGGGCGCGCGCGAAGACAAGGTGCTGTATTACCTGCACGGCGGGGCCTACGTGCTCGGCAGCCGCCGCACGCACCGCAAGCTCGCCGGCCACATGGCCAGGGCAGCGGGTATCGTGGCCGTTTTGCCCGAGTACCGGCTGGCGCCTGAGCATCCGTTCCCGGCCGCAATCGAGGACGCCGTCGCGGTCTACAAGGCCCTGCTCGAATCCGGCCGCCGCGCCGAGGACATCGTCATCTCGGGCGACTCGGCGGGTGGCGGACTAACGGTCGCGACCCTGTTGTCGCTGCGGCACGAAGGTGTGCCGCTGCCCGCAGCAGCGGTGTTACTGTCCCCGTTTCTCGACGTGACCGGCAGCGGCGAATCGGCGACGACGCGAGCGGACCAGGACCCCTGGTTCGACGTCAAGGACCTCGACGTCGTGACACGCTATTACTGCCCGGACGAAAACGACCTGGCCAATCCGCTCCTGTCGCCGGTGTTCGCCAACGTCGCCGGGCTCCCGCCGATGCTGATCCAGGTCGGTAACGACGAGATCCTGCTCAGCGACTCGACGCGCCTCGCCGACAAGTTGCGCGATGCGGGCATCGAGATCGAGCTCGAGATCTGGCCCGACATGTGGCACGTGTTCCAGCTCTTCATCGGCAAGATGCCGGAGAGTCGCGCCGCGATCCAGAAGATCGCCGGCTACGCACGCGTTCGCTTGCGGATGGGTCAGTCCGGATAGAGCGCGGACCGGTCGCGCGCAGTATAGCGGCGACGCCCCGCACGCCGGAACAGCCAGCCCGCCAGGACCCAGAGCGCGACGAAGAACGCGGTCAGAACCAGTACGTCCATGGGCCACTTGGGCGAATCGGGACCCAGGCCCGCGACGATGGCGATCGTGGCCACCGCCGCCTGCGCGCCCGCCGTGGCGTACATTGCCCGGGCCATGCCGAGCGGCCTGAAGCGGGCAATGATCGCGCCGGCGATCGCAACCGCGATGACGCCGAAGTACATCATGTTCGCATCGTTCGTCTCGCTGCCGATGATTCCGACTGCGCCGTTGATCCATGCGAGCAGGAACGCGGCCGCGATCGCGACACCGACAGCGAGGCGATACGAGGCGGTGTTTGCCCGGCGTTTCAGGAACGCGTAAGCGCCGCCGGCGCCCAGCAACATGGCGCCCATGACCACGTAATCGAACAGCGTCCAGTTCAAGTGACTCTCCTGTATGCGGTTGTCCTCATTGCGCTATTGTCCGGTACAAATGTGGCGGATCCGTGCCCGATCGTGCCGTTCCCGTGTCATCCCCTGAGAATCAGTCGTTGCGCCGTCCGCGCTCGCGCAACTTGCGCCGTGTATGTTTGTCCGGTCTGCCGGACGTCCTCGGCATCAGCTGGCGATCCTGGCGCAACGCCGCCGTCTTCGCCTCCCGTGCGCGAATCGATGCCTCGTCCTCGGCATAGCAGCCGCGCGCCTCGCTCGCCGGGCCGCGGCGCGCAGGGATCGCGACGACCTCGAGCGCATACTCGAGACGATCGCGGACGAGATCGATACGATCCCCGGGCCTGACGCGCACGCCGGGCGACGTCCGCTCGCCGTTCAGGCGGACGTGGCCGCCCGTCACTGCCGCCGTTGCCTTGCTGCGCGTCTTGTAGAAGCGGCAGTGATACAGCCAGCGGTCGATACGGAGCGAGTCACTCATGCTTCGTTGCGTACGAGCGGAAGAGCGGCAGGCTGCCTAGCAGTGCGATGGCCAGGCTCAGGTCGAGTGCAACCACGAAGACCAGCATCGCGAAGCTGACCGTGGCCAGCTTCGCCAGGGTCACGCCAGCGGCGATCATCAGGGTGAGGAATAAAAAGAACTGCGGGCGAAAAAACTGCCAGATCCGCGGCGCCTCGAGGGCGGCGATGCGATCCAGGTTGCGCCGGCAGAAGTGGCTGAACAGGAACTTCGCCTTGAGGCTGCCGGCGACGATGCCGGCCGCCATGGCCAGCGTCGCCCAGGCCGGGTCCATCCCGCGCAGCACGACTGCGAGCTGGCCGCCCTTGGCGAGCAGGGCGACGCCGCCGCTCAGCCACGTGATCGCGGCGAGTACCCGGAGCGTTGCATGCGACGCGGCCAGTTCGAGCTCCTAGACGCCCGACTGCTTTTGCGAATCGTCGTACATTTTTGTCAGGAACGTGCGAATCGCGGGTTCGGCCTCGGCTTTCGTCATCAATCGCTGCTTCTCCAGCACGCTCGCCATGTCCTTGATCGATCGTTTGCCGTCGATCAGGGACATGATGAACGAGTAAATCTGCGTCGTCATTGCCTGCTGGCGAAACGAGGGCGTCGCGGGGACCGGGTCGTCGCCCTTGACCAGCCAGTCGGGCAGTGACTGGTGGCGCGCCGGCTTGTCCGCGTTGCGTTCTTTGTATGCCGAAAACGTAAACACGCGCTCCTGGCGACCGTGTCGACTTGCCGGTGAGCACATGTACGGGATCGTTGCCTGCGAGACGTAAGGGTCGGAAAAACCGCTCTCCGCGACGATGGCCTTGACTTCCTCCGGGCTGTAGCGATGCACTTCACGGGGCGAGGCAAAAGAGAGCGAACCGAAATTCACCCAACGACCCTCTTTCTTCAACAGGCGGTTGATTCGCGCCGCCAGCACGGGCAGGTCCTCGGTGATGATGTCGATCAGCCACGGCGTGACGACGGTGTCGAAACGCGCCTCGGGGAAGGGCGGCCGCAATGCGTCACCGAGCACGAGGTGGAACCCGTCGTCGACGGCCTCGGGGGCGGTCAGCTTGCGCAGGACAGCGTCGTCCTCGAGTGCGAGCGGTGCGATCGGGAACTCGTACAGGTTGAGTTGCCCGCCTCGCGTCACGGCGCGCGCCACGAGCACCAACAGGGGATTGAAATCGAGCGCGACCGTCGACGTGCAGTTCAACGTCGTGTGAATGTCGTAGGCGAGGCGGCCTGCCCCGGCCCCCAGCACGAGCACGTCGCCGAGTTCCGCGTGATCGTGCAACACGGCCTGTACCTGCTTTAGCGACGCCTTATTTTCCTCGTCGCCCCAGGCCCAATCGCGATGGACGTTGGCGTAGTAGGTGTTCAGGCCCTGGTCCGCGGGCAGCCGGGTACGCAGCGCAAGATAGGTTTCAAAGCCGCCCTGCAATGACTGCACGTCGATGGGCCGCAGCAGCTTCTGTAACTTGCGGCGATGCGATTCGACGCATTTCTTGTAGCGCTCGACGCGGCGTCGCGCGAGCGGCTTCAGGGCATCGTCTCGCAATTCGGATTCGAGCCCGGCGATCTCGTGCCCGAGTTTCTGCAACGCGAACTGCAGGCGGTTGCGCCACTCACCGAGCGCCGCCTGCGGCTCGGCGAACATCCACGGAACGTCCGCGATCGTCGGGAAGTCGACCTTGCAAGCCTTGCAGTGAAATCGATCGTCCGCGAATTCGAGCGGGGACTTGTCGCAGCGCGGGCAGGCCAGGAGGTCGGAAAGATCCGTCATGGACCGGGATTATGCCTCAAAAAAAACGGCCAGCCGAAAGGGACGCGGCTGGCCGTCGGGTATAGCCGTAGCTATACGGGGCTGGCAATCGAAATACTAGGCAATGGGAACCGTACCGTCGACGATGTTCTCGAACGCGATAACGCGATCGAGATCCGCGCCGAGGCCGTGGCTGAGCCCGAGGCTCGCGTACAGGTTGGCGAAGTCGCCGACCTGGTTGTGCAGCGCCATGTAGTTGAGCACGACCGAGTTGACGAGCAGGTTGACGTTGTTCGCCATCGGCGTCGCAGCGCGCTGCACCGAGCCCCCGGCATCCATGTAGCCGAGCTGCTGGTGCTGCAGCTGCTCCGCGAGCGTGGCGCCGCGCAAGACGGGCCGGCCGCCGAGCCGCGGGGGGTTGTAGACCAGGAAGAACGATCCAGCCGTCGAGGAGTTGTCGCTCGTCCACTCGCCCTTGCCGCGGCCGTCGTTGGAATTGTCGAGGACGCCGTTCGAGGACAGCGAGCCGTCGCTGAAAACATATAGCATGAGCGGCATGTCGAGCTTGGCGGCGTACTCGAGGCAGGCGCCCATGCACTGGCCGGCGCGGAAGTCCTTGACCTCGCCCTCGGCGCGCGCACCGCCGTGGTAATCGTAGCCGCCCATTTCGACGCAGCCGGCGCCTGCGAAACCGTTCATGACGAGTTTCATGATCGAGGCCGTCTTCTGGAACTCGCGCGCATTGCGATCGCCCGCGAAGAATTCGGTATCGAGGAAGATGCCGGTGCCGTCGGTGGCCACGATGTCGAGGTCCTGGCCCGGGTCGATCGGCGTACCACCGAAGCGGTCGGCGATATGCGCGGCCTTCAGGTAACCGCAGCGCACGGCCTTGTCGATATCGGCGTCGCGCGCGACGAGATTCTCGACATTGACCATCTTCTCGTCCGAGAGGCGGTAGATCGACTCCATGACCTTGGTGGCGTCCTCCTGCGAGAGAATGCCGACGAGGTCGCCCGTATCGACGAGGTTGACGACGTCGCTGGGGCGGTCGACCTTGGTCGGGCGGAACTCGGCATTGAACAGCATCAGCGGCTGCGTCGAGTTGCCGCCCGAGTCCGAGTTCTCGGAGCCGGCGTTGCCGAGGATCGAGCCCCGGGCGCCCGCGAGTGCAATACCCATCATCGGGTTGTGCGGGTTGTTGCCTGTGTCGTTGTCCGAGCGCGCGGGGATCACGGCACCGTTGACATTGGCCGCCGTCGTTGCGCTGACCTTGTCGAGGATGCCGCGCCGAAAGGCGCTGTCGAAATGGAAGCCGAGGCCGAGATCGAAGTTGGCGAAATCGTTGCCGTTGGCGTCCTGCAATCCGGGCACCATGTCGCCGGGCAGGCCCATCTTCTCGTAGCCCTGCGTGCTCAGGAAATCGGTCTGGCCGCCTTCCTTGCCCACGAGGACGTTCGAGTTGGCGATGTTCGCGCCGCCCGCAAGATCGAAGCAGATGAACGGAATCTTGCCCGCACCGTCGGTGATGTTGCAGTTCGCCGGTGAACGCAGCGCGTCCAGGTCGGGTGACAGGTCCGCATACGCATTACGCGGATTCAGGAACGGCGCAATGCCGCCCACCGTGTACGCTGCCCCGGTCACGAATCCCTGCGACAGGAACTGACGCCGCGTGACAGGACGCGGATGATCCGGGTGAAGCAGCGGCATATCCCAGTTGCCTTTGTTTCGTTTCATGGTCATCTCTCTCAAATTCCTTTTCTTGTCCTGTCTTATTGAACCAGCGTGGC